>DATCBZ010000267.1:0-5123 GCA_036511555.1 Steroidobacteraceae bacterium | reverse complement strand
ATTACTCGATGTACGTGATCCTCGATCGCTCGCTACCGGCGCTCGGCGATGGCTTAAAGCCTGTGCAGCGGCGCATTACCTATGCGATGAGCGAACTTGCGCTCTCGGCAATCTCCAAGCACAAGAAGTCCGCGCGCACTGTTGGCGATGTCATCGGCAAATACCATCCGCATGGCGACAGCTCCTGCTACGAGGCGATGGTTCTGATGGCGCAACCCTTCGCCTACCGCTATCCCATCGTCGATGGCCAGGGCAATTGGGGCTCGCAGGATGACCCCAAATCGTTCGCTGCAATGCGCTACACGGAAGCGAAGCTTACGAAGTACGCGGAGCTGCTGCTGAGTGAGCTTGCGCATGGTACGGTCGACTGGACCCCCAACTTCGACGGCACCATGGAGGAGCCGGCCATCCTGCCGGCGCGGTTGCCCAATCTGCTCTTGAACGGCACGTCGGGCATCGCGGTCGGCATGGCGACGGATATCCCGCCCCACAATCTGCGCGAGGTGGCGGCGGCATGCATTCATCTGCTGGAGGATCCGGAGGCAACCACGCGCGCGCTCATGAAGCACGTCAAGGGACCGGATTTGCCCACCGGCGCCGAGCTCGTCTCGCCGCGCGCGGATCTTGTGGAGTTCTACGAGAAGGGCGTCGGCAGCTACAAAGCCCGTGCTACCTACGAAATCGAGGACGGCAATATCGTCATCACGGCCTACCCGTACCAAGTCTCCGGCAACCGGGTGCAGGAACAGATCGCCGAACAAATGCGTGCGAAGAAGCTGCCGATGCTCGATGACTTGCGCGACGAATCGGATTTTGAGCATCCGACGCGACTCGTGATCGTACCGCGCTCGAATCGCGTCGACATGATTGAAGTCATGAATCATCTCTTTGCGACCACCGATCTTGAGCGCAGCTACCGGGTGAATCTCAACATCATTGGCCTTGACGGGCGGCCGCGCGTCATGGGCCTGAAGGATGTGCTCGCGGATTGGCTGACGTTTCGCATCGCAACCGTGACGCGCCGCCTGCAGCATCGGCTCGACAAAGTGGCAACGCGCCTGCATATCCTCGCAGGCCTGCTCATCGTCTATTTGAACCTCGATGAGGTCATTCGCATCATTCGCCGCGAGGATGAGCCCAAGCCCGTCCTCATGCAGCGCTTCAAGCTGACGGACGAACAGACTGAAGCAATTCTCGAGACCAAACTGCGGCACCTCGCAAAGCTTGAGGAGATGAAGATCCGCGAGGAGCAGAAGAAGCTCGCCGGCGAACGCGATCAACTCGAGGCGCTCCTGAAGAGCAAGGCGAAACTGCGCAAGCTAGTCGCCGATGAGATCCGCGCCGATGCCGAAAACTACGGCGACGCGCGCCGCACCAAGATCGTGGAGCGGGAGGCGGCGCAAGCAATCGATGCGACGACGCTCATTGCGAACGAACCGACCACCGTGGTGCTGTCGACCGGCGGCTGGGTGCGCGCCGCGAAGGGACACGATATCGATCCCTTGACGCTGTCTTACAAAACCGGCGATGCGTTTCAGTCTGCGGCGCGCGGCCGCAGTCTGCAGCCGGCGGTGTTCATCGACAGCACCGGACGCACCTACGCATTGCCCGCCCATTCGCTGCCGTCCGCGCGCGGTCAGGGCGAGCCGCTTTCGGGACGCTTAAATCAGCCCGACGGCGCGAAATTCGCAGGCGTCATGCTGGGGGAGCCTGAAGACTTATGGTTGCTCGCAACCGATGCGGGCTACGGCTTCACGGTGCGCTTCAAAGATCTCATCACCGACCGGCGTGCCGGCAAGACGGTACTGACGGTGCCGCAGAACGCGCTCGTGTTGCCGCCTGCCTTTGTTGCCTCTGCCGATGCGCTCGTCTGCGTCGCGAGCAGCGAAGGCAAGATGTTGGTATTCAAGGTCGCCGACGTGCCCGAGATGCCGCGCGGCAAGGGCAACAAGCTCTTTGACATTCCGGGCAAGAAGGCCGCGGCGCGCGAGGAGATGCTCACCGGCATCACCGTCGTTGCCCCGCAGGGTCGACTCATCATCCACTCGGGCGATAAGAAAAGGCTGCTCGAATGGAGCGAGCTTAAGGATTACCGCGGACAGCGCGCGCAACGCGGCGCGGTCCTGACGCGCGGCTGGCGCCAGGTTGATCGCCTGGAAAGCTCTAGCGAGTCTGCCGCAGGGTCTGCGTCAGCGTAGTCGTAGGCTCGGCGCGCAGCACCACCTCCTCGGGGGCGTGCACGAAATAGCCTTGAATGTACTGCACGCCAAGCTGCCATAGGACTGCCATGGTGTTGGCATCTTCGACGCGCTCGGCGATGGTTTGAATCTTCTTGCGCGTGGCCGCCTCGACCAGATGGCGGACGCGGCCCTGCAATTCGGTGTCTTTGGCAAGCGCCTGCACGATCGCACCGTCGATCTTTACGAAGTCGAGCGCGAGGTTCGCAAGGAGGCCCTGGGAATCGCGGCCAGAGCCAAAGGCTTCGAGCGCAAAACGAAAGCCACGCTCGCGCAGCGCCGCGGCGAGCGCTTGCAGCTGATCCACATGAGCTGACGCGAGCGTCTCGGGCACTTGAAAGCACAAGCGCGCGGGCTCTGCGCGGCTGGTGCGGGTGTGGTTGTCGAGCCAGTCGAGGAAGGAGGGGTCATTGACGGTTTCCTTTGATAGGCGCACGAACAAACAGCCGGGCTTTCTTTGCGCAGCGAACGACAGTGAAGCGCCCACTACCCAGCGATCGATGTTTTTGAGGAGATCATTGCGCTCGGCGGCAGCCATGAACTCCGCTGGCAGTACTTCCTTGCCGTTGGGGTCGATCATGCGCACGAGCACGTCGAACATGCTTGGATCATCGCCCTGCAGGCTTGCAATCGGCTGCTGCACCAGGCGGAAACGATTTTCCATGAGCGCAGCTTTGATGTGCTTGACCCACACCAGATCGTAGGACTGCACGCGCTGATCCGTATCGGCACGCGCCGAAGTGTAGGCCTGGTTGCCACCGCGCTGCCGCCCGACGCGACACGAGGCGATTGCCTGGCCGATCGCGGCGTCAAGATCTGGAGCGGTTGGCGGCACGACGCTCAAACCAAGCGTGCACGTGACCGACAAGGATTTGTCCTTGATACGCACCACGTTTTTAGCCGACTTCGTAACGAGCTGCTCGCTCCAGGCCTCGATGTCGCGTTCATTGCCGCGCTCCAAGAGGACGAGGAAGCTTACGCCGCCAAAGCGGCCGGCGATATCGCGCGCGTTCAACTGCTCCTTCACGAGCTTCGCGAATTCTACTAAAATCTCTTCGCTCGCCGTGACGCCGACGTCGCGTTCGATGGTGGCAAATTTGTCGAGCCGTACGAGCACGAGATAGCGCACGCCGCCCAGAAGCGGCGCTGCCAGGCGCACCTTCAGCTCCTGCAGCAGCGGGCCGCGGTACAAAAGACCGGTGGACGGATCGCGGCGGGCCGCATCCGCAAGCTCTTCGGCAAGGCGGCGTTCATCGCGCTGACGCGCGGGCACAATGAGCTGCACGCTCGGCTCGCCGTCATGCTCGCCCATCGCCAGCACCAGTTCCACCGCGAGCGTCGTACCATCGGCAAGCTGCGCATCAAGCTGCAGCGCGTGATCGTTCCAACGACCCTGCAGACACGCTGCAAGCGCGCCTTTGAGCGCGGCGTGGCGCGATTCTTCAAACAAATCCATGATCGGCTGGCCAATGAGCGCTGCGCGGTCCTCGAAACCAAAGAGCTCGAGCCACGATGGATTGACGTCGACCGCGATTCCTTCTTGAACCTGCACGATGGCATCGTTCGAGCGCTGCAGCGCCGTATCAAGCTGGCGGCGAGCATCGCGCGCAGATTTGACGGTGGTGCCCAGCACCCGTTCCAAGCGAAATGTGTGCAGCTCGCGGGTCATGACGGCCTGCAGCCGCGCGGGGTTTGCGAGCGAGACGACGTCGCGCGCGCCGTTCTGCAGCGCTGCGGCGATGCGTGCCTCGTCAACGCTTTCGGCGACCACGATGAGGGGCACGGCGGGGGCGATGTGGTCGCGGACGCCGGCGGCGGAGACGAGGTTTTCCGGGCCGCTGTCGACACACAGCAAAAGCTCGGGGTTGAGCTGCGTTAGGGCGTCGCCCAAGTCGCGTAAGGATGGAATCCAGGTGCAATGCACCGGGTGTCCGGCGCGGCGCAGGATGCTGTTGATGGTCTCGACCGGATCCCGTGCCACGCTGAGCACGATGAGCGGTACGGCGTTCTGCTCGTTCAACCCACTCTCCCTCAAGTCGGCGCAGAAACGGCTGCGAATTCTAACAGCGCTGCGGCGCAGTGGCGCAGCGGAAGCGTCTCACATCGACCCGCCAGCCTGCGTGCTGCGCCTCTCAGATTGCAGGCTGTGCTCGCGCGCAGTGCGGCCCAAGGACTTTCAGAGGCGTTGCGCCGTGCAGCCCCACCGATGCTACTCGCATCGGCAGGGCGCGTTTGTTGTTGCTGGCAGGCGGATGTCGCTATCATACGCGGCCTTTTTGCGACCCTCATTCCGGGGGCCCCTGCGGTGAGGATTTAATGGCGAATTACAGCACGAGCGAGTTCCGCTCCGGCATGAAGATCATCCTCGATGGGGATCCCTTCGCGATCGTGGAAAACGAAATGGTTAAGCCGGGCAAGGGCCAGGCGTTCAACCGCGTCAAGATCCGCAACCTCAAGACCGGACGCACCATCGAGCGCACCTTCAAATCGGGCGACACGGTGGAGGCTGCGGATGTTGTCGATATGGATATGCAGTTTCTGTATCAGGAAGGGGATTTCTGGCATTTCATGGTGCCGGAGAGTTTCGAGCAGTACACCGCCGGCAAGACTGCAATCGGTGACAACGCGGTTTGGCTGAAGGACGGCACGGTGTGCATTATTACCTTGTGGAATAACGTGCCGCTGCAGGTGCTGCCGCCGTCGCATATTGACCTCATCGTGACCGAGACCGACCCGGGATTGCGCGGCGATACCGCAACCGGCGGCCAGAAAACTGCCAAGCTTGAGACAGGCGCCGCGGTGCGCGTGCCGCTCTTCATCAACGAGGGCGAGACGATCCGCGTCGATACGCGCACCGGGCAATACATTTCGCGCGCCAAGCAGTAG
>DATCBZ010000266.1:0-2398 GCA_036511555.1 Steroidobacteraceae bacterium | reverse complement strand
CTATACTGAGAACCGTTTCATGCTGACGCTCGGTCTTGCAACCGAGAAGAGCGCCGGCCTTGCGTTGAGTAACCCTATTCGCTAAGGCGCGTTGCGCGCCCTTGTCACTCCGCAGCGTCTGGGGCGTACGGATTGACGCGTGTAAAGCGCACAGGGTAGTTCGGGCTCGCATTGTCAGCGCCTACCATTTGGGTAGCGAAACCGCGTCGCCCACGCGCGCTGCGCAATTATTGCCGCGACCGACCTGGCACGCCGGGCTGGAGGACCCTTGGCTCGGCAGGCAGCGCATCAAGCGGAGCGATTGAGCGCAACAATGCCCAAAATTGTTCATTCGCCGCGGCGCGCGAGAACTGTTCGACCTCCGACATGGAAGGCGCCGTGAGGCGGCCTTCCATGACGTGGCGACGGTACAGATCAAGAAGCACCTCTTCCATGGCGGCCGGGTCGCGTGGATCCGCTTGTTTGACTCCGCTGATTCCGGCCACGACTTGCGCGGTTTCCGAATCGTTCTCGCAGATCAGTAAGTTTTCCCGACCGCTCGACAAGTGCTCGTAGGTTTTCGCCGGCACCGACAAATGTTGCTGTTGCGCGAGGTTGAGCAACACCGTCGACGCATCGATCGCTTTGGCAACCACCGCCGGCGTCTGCTGCGGCAAAACCGTAAGAGGCACTACAGAGGCGTTGTCGCGCCGCCAGGCGATGACGTCTTGACCCCCGTAAGTCGCGGCTTTGCCCATGAAAGTTATGCTAACGCGACTGGCATCTATCCCAGGACGGATCAACAGGCGAGCCAACGCGCTCAGCAGCGGGAACGGATCGCGTCCGGCGTATAACTCGCCCGCGAACAAGATGGCGAGACGGCCGCCTGTGTCCGTGGAAGTGCAACGGTATTCGCCGTCGTAGCCGTTGCGCACCACGTGGATCTTCTCGCGCACCCCGCGATAGCGGCGCGCCAGCGTTTCGGCGACCGTTGAGCCCGTTGAGGTGATTGCGGTTGCGCAGTTCACAACGCATCTTTCAAGGATCCGCAGTAACTTAAGCTCAATGCGATGTTTAGGGTAAAGAGTTGCGACTGTATCGGTCCATGGATCGCGCAGATCGGCGACGTAGGGAATCGCAAGCCTGCGTGCGGTGAGAGTTCCGGCGAGCAACACGCTGTCTGGGGGTGAGGATGCGAGCAGCAGACGGGCGTTATAGTGCCTGCCTGCGCGCACCGCCGCATGACTTGCCTGCCAGCCCCATTTTTTGTACTCGTCCACGAAATAGGCGACCCGGAAAAAACCGGTGCGGCAACGTGCTGCAAAGCCCGGCCGAGCGCGCTTGAGAGAGGTTTCGCTATCGCGGGAGGTGGCGGCGGCGCTGCCGGCTTCGCGCGAGACGCTGCGCTTCAGGGAGACGAGGAATCCGATAAGGCTGCTTTGCGAGCGACGCACCGGAATGGCCGTAATCCCCGGCAAGATCTCGGCGCCAGCGTCAATTTGCCCGCCCTCAAAGGCGCTGACTACCACGACACGTACCCCTTTGGTTACCAGGTACTGGGCGAGTGTTGTGGGCCGGCGGGCTCCGATTTCCTTCGATGGATGAAAGTGATAGGAAATAAGCAGAATTGTCGGCGCACTCACGGCAGTATTCTCATTGCGCATATGCTGCGCGCAAGCCAAGTTTTGTGTGCCTTTTCAGCAAGTACGTGTGCTTTGCGATCGTAGCGGCGGGCGACGCCTTCATGTAGTAGATAATTGACATGCTCGTGCAGATAAACAGCCGATTTGTGCGGTCCGGCACCATCTTCAACGATGGAAAAGACGAACTCGCTGCCGTAGCCTGGCGCGCGAGCTTTCGCGCCGCCCGTGATCCGATCTGCCGATATACATGCGATCTCCGGGCGGCGACGACAACGGATACTAGCTTGTCCCTCGAGAGCGCGGCGGATGCTCTGGCGGCCCGATGGACATGACGGGGGACAATTGCTGCGTCGCCGTCAATACCGTCCCTGGCGGAGGGCGCCATTAACATCAAGCGCACTGTGATGAGTGGTCTTAGGTGGATCACTCTGTCGCGTGCTCTGGCCCAGATTCTCACCTGGGCGAACACGTTCTTCGTAATCCGGCTGATTTCACCAACTGACTTCGGTCTTGCGGCGTTGGCTGGCATTTTCGCGAATTTCCTCTCGTTGTTGAACGAGCTCGGCTTCAGCGTCGCGCTGGTACAGAAGCAGACTCGCGATGAGGAGACGCTGCGGCACGTATTTGGCGCGTTACTCCTGATCGGCTCGCTATTGACTGCGGGACTGGAGCTGGCGGCGCCGCTCGTGGGCGTGCTGGTCAAGGATCCCCGAGTTGTGCCGCTCATTCGCCTGATTGCAGTGCAGTTTCTGGCGATGTCGTTTGCGGTAATCCCG
>DATCBZ010000265.1:0-7432 GCA_036511555.1 Steroidobacteraceae bacterium | reverse complement strand
CGGCTGGGGCGACTTTACTTATGCGCCCAGGGCTTAAGGCTCATGTCGCAATGAGTTCCGCCCGGTGGTGCTTTTTAGGTATGCTGCCCTGGCAGCGCTATATGACAAGGGAGAGATTTCATGCGAATCGGCTTAATTCTTATTGCCACGATTGCGGTGGCGGGGTGTGCTACCCCAGCTCCCGCGCCCAAACCCACGGTGACCCGTGAGGTGCGAATCGACAACAAGAATGTCGAGGAAGTGCAACGCGCGGGTTACAAGATCGTCAATAAAGATGGCGTGAAGCTCTTTTGCCGCACCGATACGCCGACCGGCACCCGGGTACAGACGCGTACGACTTGCCTGACGGAGCGTGAGATGATGGAGCAGCAAGAGGCGCTGCGAGAGGGCATGGAACGTCTGGAAAAAATTCCGCAAGGGCCCAAGGGCAGCTAGCGCAAAGAGCGTTAGCCGCGCGCGTGAGCGCGGTTCACTCGCCAAACCGATAGCCGTGGCGCGCGATGATATTGGCATCGCGCTCGGCCACAAGATCGCGTAAGGCATCGTTGTAGTGGTCCGCGTACGGTTTACTCTGCAACGCGTCACCCAGCGGTGCATCAAGCACGTAGGCGCGCATTGCCGCGCTTACGGGTTGCGCGACCGCCTGCAGCATGGGGATGAGCTCCTCGCGCACGCGCTCGATGCGGCGTACGTGCAGGACTCCGGGTGCGTCATACATGTATCCGTAGAGAAAACTGAATAGGCCGAGTCCGGATCCGCGGATTTGCGCCAGCGCGGCGCCCGGCAGATTAAGACCGCTGCCGGTCAGGCCCTGCGGCAGCGCTGCGACGCTCGCATCGAGCAAATTTCCGGTGACACCCAGGTTTAGCATGTTGGCGAGCGTGTGTTCGAAATCGAGCCGGCCCTCCTCGCTCAGGATCCGAAAGAGGGGATTGGGCTTGGCGCGCTGCAGCTGCAAGTCGTACCACAAAACGTAGTAGTGCCACGGATTGCGGACGAAGCCGAGCACCGGCAGATGCCCAAGCGAGGGCGGCAGCAGCCGCCGCGGCAAATGCGAGCCGATGCGGCGGGCATCGGGCATTGAGCGCAGCAGAAAATCGGTGACGTAGCTGCCGCCGCAGGTGTGCAGGTGAATAAAGACGAACCGATCGGTTGCGATCATCCTGCCGCCACGCCCGGCCGCACGTTTCTACGCGCAACGCGGGCACGCGGGCACGTTGTGGCCACCACGGGCCGAGCCGCTTCATCGCGCATCAAGTTTCTCCGCCAGATTCGACTCCAGAATCGTACAGGAGCCATGAGCGGCGCTGCGTGCGAGAATGATGCACATGCAAACGCGCAAGCTGCCCGGCAGCCCACAGGCTGCGGTCGCGGCCGCCTACGAACTCGTGCAGCGCGGCGCGCTCGCCGAGGCTGAAGCGACCTGCCGCCAAGCACTCGCTCTGACCGGCGGGCGCGATCCCAACGTCTGGACCGTGCTGGGTGTCGTGCTGCGTGAGCAGCAGCGACCCGCCGAATCTGAAGCGGCCTACCGCCAAGCGCTCGCCGTCGCGCCTCATCACATGCCCGCGCACCATAATCTAGGAGCCCTGCTCTCATACGTCGAGCGCGCCGAAGAGGCTCTGGTGGCACTGGAGCGGGCGCGCGCGCTCGGCTTGCGGGCGCCGGAGCTGCATATCAATCGCGGCCGCACATTCATGCAACTGCAGCGGCTCGACGAGGCGGAGCAGGCTTATTTGCAAGCGGTGGCGCTTGAGCCACGCAATACCAGTGCGCAGTCGAATCTCGCTGCTTTGCGTTATATGCGAGGCGATCCTCTGTACGCGCGCGACATGGCTGCGGCGGCCGCGGCGACCCCGGGAGATGTTTTGCTGCAGCTGTCGTTGGCGGATCTGATGCGCCGCGTTGGCGATCTAGCCGGCGCTGAGAGCGTGCTGCGTGGACTGCTCACCATCCCGTCCGCGCCGCCCGTGGTGCGCTCGGCTCTGGCGGTGGTTCTGCGCGAAGGCGGTCGGCTGAAAGAGGCCGAGGCTCTGGCGATGGAGGCTGCGATGGCGCAGCCGCAGGATACGTCGGTCATCGAAAACCTGGTGGCCATTGAGCTTGCGCTCGGCCGCCCGGAGGAGGCATTGCCTTTCATCCGCACGCAGCGCCTCCTGCAGCCGCAGTCGCAGCGCTGGATCGCTTATCAGGCAACCGCCGCACGGCAGCTCGGCGATCCGCTGTACCAGTCTTTGTATGACTACCACCGTTTCGTCCAAGTGTACGAGCTCGAACCGCCGGCGGGCTGGGCGACGATGGCGGAGCTCAACGCGGCACTCATGCAAACCTTGAGCGCGCGGCACCTATTCTCGGCCCATCCGCTTCATCAGAGCTTGCGCAATGGTAGCCAGACGACGCGCAGCCTCACGACCGATCGCGACCCCGTGATCCAGTCGCTCCTGAGCGCGTTCGATGCGCCGATCCAGGCGTATCGCGCCGCGATCGGTAGCGACACCGGGCATCCCATGGCAGCGCGCAACAGCGGTTCTGCCCATCTGCACGGTTGCTGGTCAGTCGCTCTGCGGCGCGACGGCTTCCACGTGAATCACATCCATCCCCAAGGCTGGATCTCGTCCGCCTACTATGTGTCGGTGCCGGAGGAGGTACAGGATGTGACGGTCAAATCGGGATGGATCAAATTTGGTGAACCGCGCCTTCCCATCCCTGGCGCCACCGCCGAGCATTTCGTGCAGCCGCGGCCGGGGCGCCTCGTGCTCTTTCCTTCATACATGTGGCACGGCACGAATCCGATTCGCGGCGCGGAAGAGCGTCTGACGGTGGCGTTTGACGCGGTGCCGGACGCTTAAAGTAGCACGGCGTCGCAGCTCGTCTAGCAGTGCTGCCGCAGGCGCAATAGGGGCGCGTCAGCGGATGCGCTTGACGCGCACCTGCCGATAGGCGTCGGTCGCCATCCAGAAGCCATTCAGCATCCCGCGCGTGATCGTGGCGGCCGCGCCCACCTGCGGCGTGAAGCCATAGTCCTCTTCCAGCTGCTCCCACATCTGCGCGTTGTCGAGCGTGATGCGCTGACGGCCATTTGGCAATGCGGAGATCTTGGTGATGTGCGCGGTGAGCTTCTTGACGTCGGACACGCCCCCTTGCGTTTGCAGTTTGCGTACCCGCTGCTCCTCGGACAGACCAAACGCTTCGGCAGGCGCAAGACTCGCCGCTGCGGCTTGCGTATTGGGCACCGTCGCATGCATGGGCTCGGACGGCGGCAGACGGGCCATCTCCTTGTCGTAGCAGGCAAGGCGCCGCGTGTTATCGGGCTCCGCGGCACAGACGCGTAGCGCGGGCACTGTCTGGGCGGAGGCGACCGAAGTTGCGGCCAATGCAACCAGAGCAAGATAAATCCAACGCATGTGAAGGCCCCCGAGTACCTGTGCAGTAGATTTTGTAGGGTAAGCGTTGCCGCGCAAGCTTGCCAAGGGCGCGCTCGTGAGGCGGCCGGCAGCGCAGCCGCGCCTGTGTTCAGGCATCGCTTGCATCTTTATTCGCGCCCGAGCCGCTTTCAATATTTGTTGTTGCTTGATTCTCCTGCGCGCTGACGGCCGCATCGGCTGCCGAAAGCGTGCGCCGTGCGTAGGGTAGAACCAGAGCGGGGACAGCCATGGTGCGCGCGCTGTGCCACATGCGAAGAGTTGCAACGGCCGCGGCGAACACGCGCGGCACGATGATATAGAGCGCCAGCGTCGAAGCGATGAGCACGACCCACGCTGACGATGCGCCGCCACCGCTTGCGCCGGCGACGTGCAATGACTCCACTTCCACTGACGAGGCGGGCAGTGCGATTCGGGCGAGAGCGGCCGCCGGTGCATACACGATCCATACGAACCCACGCACGATGCCGGGACCGAAGAGGCTGCTCGACCATCCCGCCGCGTCGCGCAGGACAAAGCCGCGCACCGCAACGCCTGCAATCATGCCGAGCGCCACGAGCGCCGCGCACACATGAAAGAGACGGATGGCCCGCAACATCACAAGCGCTTGCGCGAGCACGCCCCACTCCTTGGTAAAACGCGGCAGCGCAGCGGCGAGCGGCGCGTTGAAGGCGCGCGAGCGGCGCAGTAAAGCCGCTGCGCGGCCGCTCAGCCAGCGCCCATACAGACGCGTTATGCCGGCGCCACTTAGGCTGCGCGGGCCCGCAAGGTTTGCGAGCCGCAGCGCATAGACGCCCAGATTCCACGCCAAGATGCCAACGAGCGCTGGGCCCAGGATGTCGATGTAGCTGCGCCCATCAAGCGCCGCCAGCACGAAGCCCACCAAAAGCGCCAGCACCAAAAGCCCATCGCGCCGTCCCGCGCCGACGCTCTCGGCGAGCAGTCGGTCGATGATCGGCGCCCGCAGGCGCAGCCGCGCCTGCAACTCGCGCGTGCGCCGTACGAGGAGCCGTTCGCCCAGGTCTGAGAGCCTGTCGCCGCCGAAGAACTCGCCCGCAGCGCCCGCAGCGCCCGCGTCGCGCAGAATCTCGCGCGTGACCGCATCGCGCTCTGCAAGCGGCAGGAGCTCACCCGTGGTGTCGGTTTCTTCAACCGCCTGGACCAGAAGAACTGTCCGCAGTTCATGTGCGCGCATTGTGAACCTCCGCGCGACAGCGCCGCTTCTTAATCGAGACGCTGCACCCGCAGCGCGTGCAGCGCGCCGTTATCCTCGATTTCAACGCTCAGAGCCATCGGCCGGCAACAGACCTCGCAGTCCTCGATGTATTCCTGCGCCCCGGCGCTGACCTCGACCCGCGCTTCAAAGCGCTCACCGCAATAGGGGCAGGTCGCGGCCACAAACTGCTCGGCGACGACGCCCGCACGCTGCGCCGCCGGCTCGTACACCGGCTCCAACCCATACAGGTGGTCGATGTGCTGCGCCTCGAGACTTGCGATCCGCCGTGTCAGCGATTCGATTTCAGGATTCTTGCGACGGGCCATGGGCGCTCATTTTATACTGCAGTCGAATCCTATGCCGTACCGAACAAGAACCAGGTTGCCGCCGTGATTACCGCTTGCACCAGGCAACGAATCCTCGCTTGTGCCGCGCTGTGCGCGATGTTAAGCGCCTGCGGTGGTGCCGGGCGACTTTCCGCCGATGCGCCCGCCGGGGTCGATCTTGACGGCACGTGGAAATTGAACCGGGGCTTAAGCGACGATCCGGAGCAGCTCTGGGAGAAGTTCCGTCTGCAAAGGGCGATCAGAAACGGCGATATACCCGCACCGCCGCGGCAGCGAAGCGACACGATGCCGCGCCGCGGCGCAGGCAGCGATGCGGCGGCGACCGAGGATCCCAATAGCCCGCAGTCTGCCGAATCGCAGGCGGCAGCCAACCGAAGTCATTTGGACCCGTACGACATGGGCGTGTTTGGCACGATTCCGCGCGGCGACCTCGTGACGATCAAGCAGAAGCCGGATGAGATGTACATCGCCGACAGCCTGGCTGATCGAAGTTTCACGCCGGGCAGCCAAAGCGTCGTGTCGGTTCCCGAGGGCGTGGCCGACCAGCACTCCGGATGGAAGTCAAAAGAGTACGTCATCGATGTCAAAGCCAACGCAGGCCCCGAGACGGTCGAGCGCTATCACCTGTCCGCCGATGGCAAACAGCTCCTGGCTGAGATCCAGTCGCACGGCGGCAATATGCCCAACATGAAGATCAAACGCGTCTACGACCGCGTCGGCTCCGCACCGAGCGTGGCGCCGAACAACGACTGAATTTGACCCTCGAGCGGATCAGATGCGAATACGCTGCCACGCCGCCGAGCGCCAGCGCACGAACAGCACCGTGCCGAGCAGGAACACATACAGGACCATCGCCGTCCAGCCGCCGACCGCGCCCCAACCAAACTGCGGCAGAAAGTTGACCCAGCCCTGGCCCGGCGCAAATGTGAGTGCGTGCGCCACCGGCAGAAATACGAGCCAGCAGATCCCCAATACGAGCGCCGCCGGTACGGCAACATCGCCTGCCCCGCGCAGGCACAGCGCGGCGCCCAGATTCAGGCCGTCAAAGAACTGATAGGCGGCGGCGAGCCACAGAATTCGTGTCCCGAGCACGAGGATGGGTCCGGCCTGCACATCGTGCGCGGTCACAAATACCGGCAGCAGCCACGGACCTGCCAGCGCAATCAGCACGCCCGCGCCGCCCATGTAGAGAGCCGCCATCAACGTCACGCGCGTGCCCACACGCATGGCCCAGGCGCGATCGCCGGCGCCGATTGACTGGCCGACGAGCGTCGTCCCCGCAAGCGCGATCCCAAATCCGGGCATGTAGGCGATCGAGGTCAGCATCATGACGATCTGCGTCGTCGCGCCATCGATGGTGCTCAAGCGCACCTGCATCATCTGAAATATCGTAGCGCCGATGAGATCGGCGGCCGGCAGCATGCCGGTGGGAAATCCGAGTTTGAGCTGCGACCAGATGCGCGCCGCGTGCGGCCGCCAGGTCATGCCGCTCGCATAGCGGCGTCTGAATTCAGGCCGCAGAAAAATCACGAGCGCCACCGCAAGACCGATTGCCTGCGCAGCCGTAGTCGCCAGACCCGAGCCTGCCACTCCCCAATGAAGCGTGAATATGAACAGCGCATTCAGCGGCACATTCGCCAGCGCGGTAATGACGGATACCACCGCTGTGATGCGCGAGCGGCCGATGCCGTTGAAGAAACTTAAGATCGCCCACAGCGCGATGCCGCAGGGAGCACCGCCCACCCGCGGCAGCCAGAAACTGCTGGCAAGCGCGACGATATGCGCGTTAAAGCCGAACGGCGCGAGCAGCGCCCGGCCGGCTGCGCCGACGATCAGAAACAGGGGTATTGCCCAGGCAATTCCCCACATGGCGGTCCACGTCGCCTGGGATGCGCGGCGGTAGCGCCGTCCCCCGTAAGCCTGTGCGACGAGCGGCTGCACCGCCATCGCAATGCCGCCAAACAACATGACGACGACCAGCACCAGCCATTGCACCGCGCCGACCGCAGCCAATGCCTGCATCGAGATGTGACCGATAAACCAGACATCGGTGAGATTGAGCACCACCTGCACCGCGCTGTTCGCGATCAGCGGCAGGGCGAGCGCCAGCACCGCGCGCAGATCGATGTGCACACGGCCTGCTGCATCGATGCGCCGCGCGGGAAGCGGCGGCAATTGCGCCGTAGCGTCGACGGGGACAGCCATGAATATGCAGCTCGGTCATGAGGTCAGCGGTGCAAGGTGCATTTTCGCACAACAGTGCTTTACGGCAGAGCTTGGGCCGTGCAAGTTAGAGCACATGACTGCCCGCAAATCAGTGCCTGCAGAAAAAGCCGCCGCCAAGCCGCGCCGCAAAGCCGGCAAGCTTGCGCCCAGCAAGAATCAGCGCGGGCCCACGGCAGCGCAGATCTGCTGCGGCGTCGCAGCGCCGGAACTTGCAAGCCTTG
>DATCBZ010000264.1:0-3507 GCA_036511555.1 Steroidobacteraceae bacterium | reverse complement strand
GCTCGAGTTCAAAGCGCAGAAAATGCACGGCGGATGTCTTCTCGTCGTTTTCACGCTCCAAATCCTCATCGGCGCGCGCAAAAACCTGTTCGTGGCCCTGCACTCGGATCCAGCAGGTATCCTCGACGCCCTTCAAGCGTCCGAGCGCGAGGCGCCGCTCTTCGGCGTCGGGATATTCAATGAGCAGCGTCACCTTCCAGTTGCTGCCGTCGGGAATCAGCGGGTTGTAGCTCTCAAGTTCCTCGACGATGCCCTCGGCCTCAAATATGCGTTCGGTCCGCAGCATCTCCTGCACTTGGTATTGAATCGTGAGCCGGTCCTCGAAACACCAGCGCAAATTGGGTCCGACGGCGAGCTGGCGATCTGCCTTATGCGCCAGCACCTGTGCGCGAAAGGCGCTGCGCTCGCGCGCATAACGCTCGAGCGTCAAGAGATCCGCTACCGATAACTTCTTCATGCCAAGCCGTAGGCAATGCGCAACAGCGCGAGCGGATGGGTCGGCGCGCGCGCATCGGGAAGCTCGCTCTCGATCTGATGGCCTGCCATGGGGCAGTCGCTTGCATAGTAGTCGGCCTGCGCGTTCTTCACCCTCTGCATGACCGGCGCGCCGATCTTCACCGACGCGGCGCGAAATTCTTTCTTGACGGCGTAGGTGCCGTTGTGACCGGAACAGCGCTCGATCACCTCGAGCGTGGTGCCGGGAACGAGCTGCAAAATGTCGCGCGTCTTAAGCCCGATATTCTGCACCCGCAGATGGCAGGGCACGTGGTAGCTCACCTTGCCAAGCGGCGTCTTGAAGTCCGTACGCAGGAGCCCGGCGCGATGGCGCAGCGCCAGATACTCAAACGGATCAAAGATGCGCGAGCGCACCGCCTGCACATCCGCATCCTCGGCGAACAGCAACGGCAGCTCCTGCTTGAACATGAGGACGCACGAAGGGATGGGCGCAACGATGTCGAAGCCCGCATCGATCACC
This sequence comes from Steroidobacteraceae bacterium, assembly GCA_036511555.1. Taxonomy (GTDB): domain Bacteria; phylum Pseudomonadota; class Gammaproteobacteria; order Steroidobacterales; family Steroidobacteraceae; genus PALSA-1196. Next base: position 2,531 of record DATCBZ010000264.1, on the reverse strand, counting down.
GCCTTCAGCTGTGGAATATTGAAAGCCTTGAGCTTCGCGACCCGCTCAAGGTCCCCGGTCTCAAGGGAGGGCATTCCGCAGCAGCGCTCCTGCGGAACGAGCCGCACGGTAATGCCGTTGTGCTCAAAGATGGTGACCAGATCTGCGGCCAGCTCCGGTTCGTTGCGATCGCCGTAACAGGAGGCAAAGAGTGCAACTTTGCCCCTCGTTTCAGGCGTTGACTGCACGTTGTGATCTGCGGCAGAGGCAACCGCATAGCCGCGCGCGGCGAGCGCTTTGCGCGCCGTGCGCGAGTGATACTCCGGCACCGGTGCATCGCGGTGCACGCCCGCAATCTTCTCAAGCAGTACTCGCCCAGCGCGGCTTCTGTTGACGGCGTTGACAACCTCGACGACCACAGGAATGCCTGCAAGAGTGCCGACCGTGTCGGTGGCGGCAAGGGTACGGTCGCGCAGCGAGACGCCCTCGGCGCGCGCGCGTACGGCCTTGGCGCGCAGCATGAGGTGCGGGAAATCGACATTCCACGGGTGCGGCGGCACATATGGGCATTTCGTCATGAAGCACATGTCACAGAGGTAACAGTGGTCCACGACTTTCCAATAGACCTGCTTATCGACCGTATCGAGCTCACCGCTGGTCGATTCGTCAATCGCATCAAACAGAGTCGGAAACGCGTTGCAGAGGCTGAAGCAGCGTCGACAGCCGTGACAAATATCGAACACCCGCGTCAATTCGGCGCTGAGTGCCGTGGGGTCGTTGAATTCTGCGCCGCGCCAATCAAGCGGGTGGCGCGTCGGAGCCTCGAGGCTACCTTCGCGCCTGCCTTGGGTCGGGGAACTCATGCGAACAGGTGTCGCGCCACGTAGGCTCCCGGGCGCACCATCACGACCGGGAGCCTACGCGAACGGTATCGCGCTCTAGATGGAATCCAGAGCCTTCTGGAAGCGGTTGGCATGCGAGCGCTCAGCTTTCGCCAGCGTCTCGAACCAATCGGCAATCTCGGCGAAACCTTCGTCGCGCGCCGCACGCGCCATGCCCGGGTACATGTCCGTGTACTCGTGCGTTTCACCGGCGATCGCCGCACGCAGGTTCAACTTCGTCTCACCAATGGGCAAGCCCGTGGCGGGGTCTCCGACTTGCTCAAGGTACTCAAGGTGCCCATGCGCGTGCCCGGTTTCCCCCTCGGCAGTGGATCGGAACACCGCGGAGACGTCGTTGTAACCTTCAACGTCGGCTTTCGCTGCGAAATATAAGTATCGGCGGTTCGCCTGGGATTCGCCCGCGAAGGCGTCCTTCAGGCTCTTTTCAGTCTTGCTGCCCTTCAGATTCACGACTCTCTCCTTAAATTAGACCTAGTCTAATATCACGCCCGAGACTGTATGCCGTGATGTCCGGGGCGTCAACCACGTTGACCACGACGGTGGCCCTCACTCATCCTCTTCCCATCGCAAGGAGACACTCTTTTGACCGACAAAAGCAAACCCCCTGACTTTGAGAAGTCACTTCTCGAGCTTGAGACGCTCGTGGGACGGCTGGAAAAGGGGGATCTGCCGCTCGACGAGGCGTTGAAGACCTTTGAGCGTGGCGTTGAGCTCACCCGTCACTGTCAGGCTGCACTCAAGACTGCGCAACAAAAAGTAGAGATTCTCTTAACGCGCGATGGCCAGTCTGAGATTGCGCCGTTTCTCGTGCCTGAAGATGAGATCGCAGGCTCCGGCACAGAGTGACGTGCGGTTGTGCCGCGTGGGCACCGGCACCGGGTCACATCGACCGGCCTCGATGCACGGCGAGGATCTACTCAAGCCCCTCCAGCGCGTGCGTCCCCGAAGCCACATGTGACGCTGCGCGAAGTCCCGCGCGCCGTCACCCTTGATTTGAGTGTTTACAATCGCATACGCAGCGATCATGCGGTGCTGGATGAGGCGACCTTCCGCGCTGCGGTAGACCCAGATTCCCGCCCGACATGTCCTGATACGCCGCCGCAGATCAAGGCGTGGCACCCCGGCGAGCCACCGTCACTCCGCAGTCCAGTTAGTCGCGCACCCGGAACGAAACACTCTAAACTCCATTCCATGCCCGACAAGCCCGACGCCTACCCGCTCCTGGATGCCATTGAAAACCCGCAGGATTTGCGCAAGCTCGACGCTGCGAAGCTTGCTCAGGTATCGCAGGAGCTGCGCGACTTTCTTATCCACAGTGTCAGCACGCGCGGCGGTCATTTCGCAGCGGGCCTGGGCACGGTGGAGCTCACGGTCGCCCTGCACTACGTTTTCAATACCCCGTATGACCGCATCGTCTGGGACGTCGGCCACCAGGCTTATCCTCATAAGGTCTTGACCGGCCGTCGCGCCCGCCTGCACACCATCAAGCAATCCGGCGGCCTTGCGCCATTCCCGGCGCGCAGCGAGAGCGAGTACGACACTTTCGGCGTCGGTCATTCGAGCACTTCGATCGGCGCAGCGCTTGGCATGGCGGTGGCCGCCGAACGCCTGGGCGAGGCGCGCCATGTGGTCGCGGTCATCGGCGACGGC
>DATCBZ010000263.1:0-6271 GCA_036511555.1 Steroidobacteraceae bacterium | reverse complement strand
ACCGGTAGCGGCGCGCACTGAATGATGCGCAGTGCGCACCGCGATTGACCCGGCCATCCTTTAGCGACAACTACGAGCGAGTGGCATCCCGCCCTAGGCGTTGGCGGGCCCCCGAAAGATAAAGTACGCGGCGCCGACCATGCACAGCGCTGCCCACAAGTAGTCGAGCCGTAAAGGCTTATGCATGTAATAAACCGCGAATGGCACAAACACCGACAAGGTGATGACCTCTTGCAAGATCTTCAGCTGCGCCAGTGACAGCTCTGTGTACCCGATACGGTTTGCGGGCACCTGCAGCAGGTACTCGAAAAGCGCAATCCCCCAGCTGATGAGCGCAGCGACATACCAGGCACGCCCGCGCAAGTCGCGCAGATGCGCGTACCAGGCGAACGTCATGAAAACATTCGAGGCAATCAACAAAAGTGTGGTCGGAATGATTGCGGGCATGCGCAACTTTACCACGACGATTCAATGAATCAGGATTCGCGACCCCTCCTTTCACGGTACCGATTCTTCGCAAAAGCGGCCCGCATGTTGGTTATCAAGTATGTCACCGGTACTTGGGCGCTGGCGGTGCTGCTCGCTTTGACTGCGGGTGCGACGCGGAGCGAGGAGTTGGACCAAAGCTCATTTCATATCGCCGAACGCTGGCCGGTCGGCGGCAGTGGCGGATGGGATTATCTTGCGCTCGACGCCTCCGGCCGCCGTCTCTTTGTTACGCGCGAAAGCCATGTCGATGTCATTGACACGGAATCCGGCGCCACGGTCGGCACCATTGCCGACACGCCGGGGGTACATGGCGTGGCCTTTGCACCGCGAATGAAGCGCGGCTACACGAGCAATGGCCGCGCGGGCAGCGTCACCACCTTTAATCTCGACACCTTACAAACCATCAGGTCACGCAAGGTTTCCGGCCAAAATCCCGATGCAATCGTATTCGAGCCCGTGGGCCAACACGTCTTCACGTTCAACGGCGGCAGTGCCAACGCAAGCGTGCTTGATGCGCGAACTCTCGCGGTTATCGCGACGATCGCGCTGCCGGGTAAGCCCGAATTCGCAGTCGCCGACGGCGCCGGGCGCGTGTTTGTGAACATACAAAGTGAGCTTGGCCAACTCGTCGTGATCGATGCCCGTGCCTTGACGCTCGCCTCCACTTGGCCGCTGCCCGATTGTACGCGGCCGACTGGCCTTGCCCTCGATCGCCAACACAAGCGCCTGTTTTCAGTCTGCGGCCGCAAAGTACTGGTGGTGACTGACGCCGCGTCCGGTGCAAACGTCGCCCACCTTGCCATCGGCGAGCACCCGGATGCCGTCGCCTACGATGCCGGTCTCGGACTCGTCTTCAGCGCCAACGGCGATGGCACGATGACGGTCATCCACGCGGACGATGCGAGTCACTACCGCGTTGTTGCGACGCTGCACACACAAGAAAGTGCCCGCACCTTGGCACTTGCTCCCGCCTCGCACCGAATCTACCTGGTCGCGGCAGACTTTGGCCCGCTCCCACAGCCGACGGCGGCGCAGCCCAAGCCACGGGCGCCCGTACTGCCAGACAGTTTCACGATCTTGGTGGCCGCGGCGAGCCGCATTCCTAGCAACTGACGGGCGCGGCAGGCGCTTGTACGTCACGCCGCTCGCCGCCCGGCCCCAGATGGCCTTGACCGTACGACCCTCACACAAGCGGCGTGCCTCGTCGGCGCGGGCGTGCGTACAAGCGATGCGCAGAATTGACCACTCGTTCTCGTGCTGTGCGCCGCAACAGATCTGCGAGAATCTGCTTAACTTCGATGGGGGCACCGCGCGATAGATCGCGCAGCATCGAAGCACTGAGCGCAGAGGCCGGTGCTGGCAACATCGAGAGGCTGGTGCGCACGGATTTCCGCACTCGGAGTGAACCCCTCCCGCACCGCGGTCGCCGCGCACTCTCCGAGGAGTGCTCCCGCAAGCTGGGCTGCACCCGCCGCCACGATATCGCCGCTGCTGGCCCGCAGCAGACAGATAATTCCGGGCGCTAGCAATGAATTCCCACTTCTCCTGCAGGATGTTATCGCGGCGCCGCGCCCGGAATTTTGCGCCAGAGGGTGGCAGGATTCGCCAAAGTCACACCACCCTGGGAGCTGCGAATTACAAGGCCCGTATCGGCAAGTTGGTCGGCCCGCCGCGGGCGCACAGGAAAGGTCACATCGCGCCCTGCCTCCAGTAGGCGGCCGCCGAAATAACCGTCAATGCTGCCCGCACCCACGACAAGAATCCGCATGTCGGCTGCCTCAAAGAAGAAAATGGATTACGCGCTGAGGGCACCGGGAAGCAAAGCACTCGGTGCAGCATTCAGACGCCGAACCTCAAGCCGCGATTCGTCTCGTTTCAAATCGCTACTTGAGCGCAGACTTCGGCGTCGAAGCACGCCGGCCATTTTGCGGATCGCTCAAGCAGGCGGTGAATTCAGCGCCGTAAAGAAATATCTGCGCCGAGTAGTAGAGCCACAGAAGTAAAGCCGCGAACGATGCGGCCGCGCCGAATGCCGAGGGCTGCACGGCCTTGCTCAGATACAAGCCAATCGCCCACCGTCCCACATGGAAAAGTAGCGCCGTCACGAGTGCGCCCGTGAGGACAGGCTTCCAGGCGAGGCGTCGAATCGGCATGTATTGATAGATGAGCGCCACCAAAGCCGTACTCGTGCCAAGCGACAAAAATATATTTACCGCCTCGGTCAAAATCACAAATCCGGTGTACTGATGCGCAATATAGCCGCGCAGTGCACTGACGGCCGTTGTAATCGATAACGAAACGAGTAGCAGAAAACCGATGGCGAGAATTACTCCTAAGGACATGAGTCGCGTGCGCACAAAGCCCCACCAGCCGCGCGATACGCGCGTTTCAATTCCCCACATCTGCTCAAGCGCAAGCCCCAGCACCGCAAATACGGAGGTCGCACCCACGAGCAGGCTCACGATGCTGACTATTGTTGCAATGCTTCCCTGTTGCGTCTGCGAGCTGCGCATTGCGCTCAATAATAACTGCGCGCTTCCTCCTCCGAGCAGAGCCGTGAGCTCCGAGGCAACGTAGCCGTAGGCCATCTGCGTGCCGACGATGCGGCCGACGATCGTTACGACGATTACGAGCAGCGGTGCGAGCGAAAAGGCACAATAGAAGGCGAGCGCCGCGCCGATACTGGAGGCATTATCGGCCGACCAATTCAGCGCCGCCTGCTTTATTACCGTCCACAATTTCCTAGAAGGCATGGCCCTTCAGCGGTTTTCCGCAGCAACATCGCCCTGCCATCGCCGTGCCGTGGCCCTTTTTCTTGCACTGCCGCGCGGCAGTGCGCCGCAACGGTCGCACGTTTGGCTCGGCGTCACCCGCTCCGGATTGCAACATATGCTCTCCGGGCTCCCCACCGGCAGACGATGTGGGAAGCACTTACGGTAAGTCTTAGCCGAGCGAATTGCATACGAAACCACAACGAGGCGACATTTGCAAAAACCGTGCCCGCCACGATCGCGCGCAGCGGTGAGGACCTGCTCAACGTATCGCGCATCTCTCGCGGCCAGCGCGATAGGAAAAAAGACTACGTCGCGCTGCAATCATTATTGATGGCCCGGTCGAGACGGCGCGCCCACTGATTGAGGCAGGAACGCTACGAAATACACTGATGCGGGGCGAGATTACACTCTCGGCGACGCTCAGTGGGGATGAACTCCTCATCAGCGTCAAGGATTCAGGGCTCGGTTTAAGTGCGAGCACGACACCGGGCCTCTTCACTGGGAAATCCGACTTCGCGGCGCACCCGGCTGTACGCGACGATACGATCGAATCGCCTGTCCGCGATGTAGCGGCCGCGCTCGGATTCAAGTCGAACGCTATTTGCGCGCGCCGCTTTTCGCGCCCACCGGGACTCCCTCTTTTTGCGCCTCGGCCAGGAGCGCGCCGCAATCGGCGTCCTTCGCCAAGCCCGGATCGACGAAAGCTAGTACGGCTGCGAGTGGCGAGATTGCAGCAAGCGCCGCAGCGATGGCGCCTTGCTTGAGCACATGCGTCGTATCGAGCGTGATGACGGGCTTGCGTAGTGAGCCACGCACGACGATCGGCGACTTGATCGTCGCAAGGCGCACCTTTTTCGGCTGTCCATTTACTGAAAGGTCGAGCGTCTCGGTGCCAAGATTTATCGTCCCCTTGCCCGTGATCCTGACATTGTCGGTATCCATAACGATGTTCTGTGCGGTCATGATTCCGTCGCTCGATTTGAAATCCGCAACGGCACAGCGGATATCGGCCTTCTGCTCATTTTTTGCCAGTATCAAGCCCAAGCCGCGCGCGACATTGATTCCGGTAAGTTCGGCGAACGCCGAGCGTATTTGGCCGTGTGGCACGACGGTCGTCAAAGTGCCATCGGCGCTCGCAGCGACGGCGTGTACGGAGCGGCCACGGCCGTGAACAGCGAGGCGCCCGAGCAGCAGTCCTTCAAGCGGCGGGGCAGCATTACGCGCATGGAACTGGGACAGATCAACCGCGCTCAGACGTCCATCGAGAGTGACATCCGGCACATCGTGGCGCGCGTCAATGCGCAAGTGCGCCGCGACCCGACCCTCGGGCATCACGAACGAAAGCGGATCAATTGTCATGACGCCGTGATCGAGCCTGATGCGCCAATTCACCTCTTTGAATGGAATCTTTTGCGCCTTCACCGAGGCGGCGCGGTAATGCACGTCAGCGTCCATGCCACGAACACGCTGCAGATCGAGCGGCGCATCCGGCAGCAGGAGTGCGCTTGCCGCCGCTGCTTTCTGTTTCTTGGTGGAGTTAGCCCCGCCGTTGGCTGCGGCTGGCTTGCCGCGCGGAGCGCCACCGAGCGTTGCCCCCAGATCGTCAATATCGAGCGAGCGCGACACGAGGTCCGCAGTCATCACCGGGCGCTCGCCGGCGGTTTCGATCTGCATCGTTCCGTGGATGTCGCTGTTGCCAAGCGTACCGGCGAGGGAGTTCAGCCGTACGAGTGTTCCCTGTCGTTGCAGGTCACCGGACAAAGTGTAGGCAGGCGTATTGGGCAGAGTGAGTCCGGTGAGATAGTAGACATCGGCCAGATCCTGACCGGCTGCGGAGAACTTGGCCGAAAGCGACCCTAGATCAAAAGGCTTCTCGATACGCGACTGAAATTGCAGGTGCGTGGTTCCGGCGGCAATATCCGCGGAAAAATTGTACGGGTGAGCCGCTTCTGCCGTCGCCAGAGGATCGCCGGTGATGACGAGCTTGAACGGCGCACCATTGATTTCACCGCTGCCATCAAGATGCATCGACTGCGCCTTGTTGCCATCGGGTTCGCTTGCCGCAAGCGTACCGGTGAAATGCAGTTTGCGTATCGCATCGCTGATCTCGATCAGAGCACGATCCAGGTTAAAGCTGCGAACGACCGGCAATTTGGACGGCTTGTGTGCCTTGGCCGGATTCTGTTTTTCAGTCGCTGCAAAATCCCAGTTGGCGCGATGGGTCGCATCGCGCTCCAGCGCGAGCGACAGATCCTTTAGATTCAACCGTGGCAGTACGACCTCGCCCTTGAACAGCGCCGGCAGCGAGATCGATACCTCCAAGCGCCCGATACGCGCCATGTCGCGCGCCCGCGCCCAGTCCGGATTGCCAATCGTCAGCGATTCGGCGATCGCGTGCGGCTCCAGCGACAGCAGATGCAACTCCAGTTGGCCGTTGATGCTGACCTTGCGGCCAGCGTGAGCGGACGCGATGCGGCTGATCGCGCCTCTGAAAGCGTTGGCATTCCGATCCAGGACTGCTGCAATCAGCAGCAACAGCACAGTGAGCGTTGCGAGGCTGATCGCGGTCCACTTGAGCGCGGAGCGCCCGCGCAATGAAACTGGCATGTGCGCTAAACGCGCGACGCTACACTTTGTTTCGCGCAGTGCGTCGCTCTGCGCGCGTCATTGGGTCCATGCCGGGTCGATGCCGCAGTACCCTATGCAACTGCGACAGCAATCAAAGTTACATCCGGCCTCGCGCCAGAATTGTGAGAATGCTCCTACGCGTGAACAAGCGGCCTGCTGGCATACCGCAGCAACGCGATCGACGAGGCTACCTGCATTCTTGAGTCCTCTGGATAAGGACAGCTCTCTTTGAGCGGGCTCGTGCTTTAGCAGACCATTTCTTCGTTGAGGTTATAACAATGGCAATCTCCTCACCCAATGCAGCGGCCGTCTCGCATCTGGATTCATCCGATGTGCCTGGCGAGGCGACTGGCGAGCAGCTTTCGATGAACGAGGCCAAC
>DATCBZ010000262.1:0-5563 GCA_036511555.1 Steroidobacteraceae bacterium | reverse complement strand
CCACTTGCCGCCGATGTCGAAGGCATGGCTGTTGTATTCGGCAACGCCGGCGGTCGCCGACTGCTTCTGATACAAGCCCGAGGCTGAGAAGTACAGACCGCCGGGGATCGTCCAGGCTACCTTGCCGTGGAAGCCGGGGGCGCTCTTCGGCTCGGACTCCGCGCCGACCGGATTCAGCGGATCGAAGATACCGATGGTGACCTTCGCGCCGCCCATGTCTGGCGTCGTGTAGTCGATCTGTGACAGCCAGTCGGTATAAATGTAACCCAAGCCGATGCCGCCCAGGGTCGTGTTGGCAGGCGAACCGCTTGCTGCGCCGCCAGGACCGCCGACGCCCGGAAGGGTCATGTCGTTGAGAATGACGTCAGCCCCGAACAAACCAATGTTCCGGCCGACCGTGAAGGTGCCCATGCTGGCATTGCCGAAGGTCATGTAAACCTGCCGAATGTCGAGACCGGCGCTGCCGAGCGCCGTATTGCCCGAGGGAAGCTTGGTGCCAGCCTGCAGGTTCGGGCTGCCGCCATCGTTGGTGCTAACGCCCGGGTACATGCCGAAAAAGGCACCCAGGTCGAGGCCATTCTGTGTGGTCTTCGCGCCAAATACGAACGCTGCCGGCAGAAGACCGTTGCTGACGGATGAGGCAGTCGTCTGACCGTCATCTGCGCGCACGCAGGCCAGGCCGCCGGCGATCGGGGCCGGAGTGCTTTCGCAGCTTGAATGAATGTAATCGGCGTTCACGTTGCCGTTGAGCGTGAACGTCCAGGCACCCGCGGCGATTTCTACCGCCTTGGGTGCGGTTGGCGCGAGAGCCGCGGCAACCGCGACTGCTACGGCCAAGCCTATGCGTTGATTTCTCATGAGAGCGTTTCCTCTAGGTTGTTTACGGGGCCGCGCTCGTCAAGTGTCCGCGCCGCTACACGTGCCGCCCCATTTTCAATTTTCGCGACGAGGGCGGGCTTCGAACTGCAACCGCCATGCCAATGTAAAACTGTTGTTTTAGCGCATCGAACCGTGGCGCTTTGGGGCGTAATCAGGGGGTCCGGCCGTTATTTCGCGCTAGGCGCCGCTACAGTTCTGTTACATTGATGCAACGAGGCGTTACAGGCGTGTCACTGTTCAACCGTGCGGAACGGCTATAATACGGCGGTCCTGAGGAGGTCACCGTGTTCGGGCCGCCATTGTGTTGAAGCAGGCAGCTGTTTGGCTGATGCCACAATGCCGCACTGAGGGATGGCTCGGCCTAGCTGAAGCGATGTGCCGAGATAGTCGAGACAGCGATGCTTTCACACAACACTATCACCGTGGCGCGGGTTCGGTACGTGAGAGGGGATTCAAATGACACACGCAAGTGAGGCTCGACGTTTAGACCGGGCGTACGCCGACGCAGTGGCTCCTGGCTCCGCGCCACGCGATGTAACCGGTGCTGACGCACTCGACAACCGGCGCGCGCGTTACGCGCAACTTGTGGCGCTCGCCAGTTCTGAGATGGATCGGTTGCACGACCAAATCCGGGGTTCGGGTTATGCATTGGTGCTGACCGATGCGGACGGTGCGCTCTTGTACGAGAAGCTTGATGCGAGTCTTGCAAGCAAGCCGTTGGAGCGGATGCGCCCGGGCGTTGCTATTCGCGGCCCCAACCGCGACACGATCGCCATTCTGGATGCGGCGTGGACAGGCGCGGCGGCCACGCGCGCGAGCCATCTGCACATGATGGCGCTCTTGAGCGCCAGTGCTCAGCTCATCGAAAAGTGCTTGTTTCTGCGTCACCACCAATCGCATGTGGTGCTGCGCTTTCACTCACGGCCTGAGCTCGTCAACCTCGTACACGACGGCGTGATTGCCTTGGCGGCGGATGGCACAGTCATAGCGGCCGATCGCGCCGCGGAGGAGCTCCTTGGCGCGGATAACCGCTATCAGGTGGTTGGACGACCCGTTGCCGACATCTTCGATGCCGACGGTGGCGACTTCATCGCGCACGCGCTCGCACGATGTACGACGTTGTGGCCGCTGCGCGAACTGCGTCGCGGGCAGCGTTACTTCGCAAGCGTGCATAGCGGCACAAGCCCCGCCGCGGACGGTGCGTCGCAGACTGCAACGCGACCCACTGTCGTGCAGGTCGCATCCCATCCGCGCACCCAGGCGCTCACGCTCGAAGAGCTCGCCGGTGAGGATCCGCAGATGCTGCGCAACGTGCGCAGTGCGCATCGAATTGCCGATTCCGGCGTTTCCGTTTTAATCCAAGGTCCGACGGGCTCCGGTAAGGAGGCGTTTGCGCACGCCCTGCACCTCATGAGCCGGCGCGCGAGCCGCGCCTTCGTTGCCGTCAATTGCGCCGCAATTCCGGAGAATCTGATCGAGAGCGAGCTCTTCGGCTACAAGGCAGGCGCCTTCACCGGCGCACGCAAGGAAGGCATGAAGGGCAAAATCATGCAGTCCTCCGGCGGCACCCTGTTCCTCGATGAAATTGGCGATATGCCGCTTGCGTTGCAGACGCGCCTGCTACGGGTGCTCGAGGAACGCCAGATTGTGCCGTTGGGCAGTGAGACCGGCACCGAGGCTGACCTGCATGTCATCGCAGCGTCACACCACAATTTAAGAGACATGATCGCCCGCGGCACATTCCGCGAGGATCTGTATTACCGCTTGAACGGAATCACGCTCGAACTGCCCGCCCTCGCACGCCGCAGCGACCGTGAGCGGGTCATTCATCGCGTCTTGGGCGCGGAAACGGCCGACGGCAGGCCGGCGGCGATCGAGATGGAAGCGCTGCAGCGCATGGTGGCCTATCCCTGGCCCGGAAACATCCGCGAACTGCGCAACGTCATCCGCACGGCGCTTGCGATTTGCGACGGCGGCGTCGTGCGCCAGATCGACCTGCCACGCGAGATTCGCGAGCACTCTTGCGATAACACCGCCGCGCCGCTTACAAGCGCCCTCGCTTCGGCGGCCGCCGCAGCGCCAACCAAGCCCGCGAACCCATTGCAGGCAGCCGAGCGGGCGACGCTGCTTGCCATGATCGACGACTGCCGCGGCAACATGACCCGCACCGCAGAGCTCCTCGGCATGAGCCGGACCACGTTGTATCGAAAGTTAAAGCGGCACGAGATCTCCACCGCCCATAGCTAGCACAGCTAGGCTTGGCCCGGAGCTTGCAAAAGCTTCGGGACATGAACGCTAGAGCCACGACCCAGCAGTGCCGGCTGCGCCTTGCGCCGGGCCGCCATGTGCACGCGGAGCGGCCGCGTGACTGCCATGTACTTTTGTATCCTACCGGCATGGTTCAGCTCAATGAATGCGCGGCTGCCATCCTCTGCCTATGCGATGGAACACGTACGCGCGAAGAGATAATCGCGCAGGTTTTGCCGCGCGCTCGTGAGGCGGATCTGGCGGTCGACGTGCGTGCTTTTCTTGACGTTGCACGCGAGCGCGGCTGGATCATCGAGAGCTGACGCGCCGGCACCGCCCTGCCGAAGGATCCTTGTCGAGCTCAGAGACAGGGCGTATAGAATGTGCGGCATCACTTTTTGTTGCACCGATATGCGGCGCTTTCGCACCGCTCGTGCGACGCAATAAGGTCCATCACATGCCTGCGATTAAAATTATCACGGCCGCGCGCATCGCCATCCTGAGCGTCGCGATGTCGCTCTGTTCGGTCGCGCTAGTTGCCGCCCCCAAGACTGCGCCGGCCACGACCGCGGCAAGCGAGCCTGAATTTGGCGGGCAATGCGCCATGAGTCTTGCGCAAGGACAGCGGGTGCCAACCGACTGCTCGGTCAAATGGGACGGCGCGGATGGCAAGACATATTGCTTTGGCAATGAGGATGCGAAGCGGCTTTTCTTGAAGGATCCGCAGGGAAACTTGGAGCGCGCCCGCGAATTTGTCGCGGTTGGCGAAGTCGAGGCCACCGGCAAGCGCATGGATCACTACAAGAGCGATGAAGTCACCGATTTCGTGAAGGGGGTCATCGATACCAAGGCGGCGCAGAACGGCGGCGTTTTTCCCTTCGTCGATCCGGCGACCGGACAGGAGCTCAAGCTCGTATTTGACAAGGTCGATTTCGTGCGCACGCTGCACGGTTATGGGTTCTTCCCTGATGTCGTGTTCCATGCGCAGGACAATGCCGAGAAAAAATACCTCATCGACTTCTGGGTAAAGCCCGAGGCCGATAAGCTCGTGGTGTTTGACAGTCGCATCTACAAGGCGCCGCGGCAGGAAGGTACGGGCTGGACTCTGATGGCGCGCCAGCCGATTCCGTGGTGGTGGATTCCGGCCTCCGAGCATCCGGGGCAGACCGAGCAGGCGCGCGGTTGGGAGGTCATGTCGGCGGTGGAAGAGGACATTGTTAAGGAGCGCGCCAAGGACAACGGTCTTTTCAAATTGAAGGATGCGAAAACCGGCGAGGAAGTGAAGCTTGAATTCGTCGGCACCCACCAGCCGGTGCGCCGGTTGCAGCAGGACGGGCGTTTTTTTGCCTGTACCGACTTTCGCAAGGAAGGAACCAAAGATCAGTTCTATGACGTCGACTTCTGGGTGGACGAGAAGAACGGCACGATGAAGGTGGACGAAGTGCGGCTGCACAAGGTGCCGGAGAAGCAAGCCGATGGCAGTTACATCCAGGTGCCGCGCTACAACTTCGATGATCTGAAGTTCGACGTCGTCCCGTAGCCGCGGATTAGCGGTCATTCCCGACGCCGCTCCACACTCCGCCATCCGCGACACTGTGTGTCACTTCTGACACACCTTGCGTAGCAGAAGCGATGCAGAGCGCGGGAATCTATACTGCCCGCGATGGGAACTCTTCCCTTCAGCTCCCGCTTGCATAGACCGGCCGCCCGCTTTTGCGGCGCCGCGTTTTGGTGCGTTGGTCTTTTGGGCGGCTGCGCACATCTGCCGCCTAGCGCGCCGATTGATCCTACCCACAGCGCCGCGCAGTTTGCGGCGCGGCGCCTGCAGGGCACGGCCGAGGCACTGCCCTCGCGTGGCAGCGCCTGGGACAGCGATGCGTGGTTTCGCGCGGCGCTTATGTTTAATCCGCAACTTGCAGAAGCCCGTTCCAAGGCGCTTGCAGTCACCGCAGGCGAACGCACGGCCGCCGAGCGGCCCAATCCCACTCTGAATCTGTTCGGCGAATACGTAAATGCGGCAGCCGGAAGTGCCGCATGGCTGTATGGCCTGTCGATGGAATTTCTCTTGCCGCGCAAGGGCGAGCGCGCGCGCGCCATGGCGAGTGCGTCGCTCGAAACCGAGGCTGCGAAAGCGGATGTCGCGGAGGCGATCTGGCAAGTGCGCACCGATGTGCACGCGGCACTACTTGATGCGGCCTATGCGCACGATCAGGTGTTGCTCCTGACCAAGCTGGTCGCCGACAACCAGGGGCTTGTCTCATCCAATCAGGCGCTGGCAGCCGCCGGCGAAATTGGCGCGACCGAAACGCTGACGCAGGATCTGGAGTTCGCGCGAGCGCGGCAACGCCTGGCGCACGCACAGGCCCTCGGTGCCGATGCCGAAGCGCGCCTTGCCGCGGCCGTCGGCGTTTCCGTCGCGGCGCTCGATGGAGCGCCG
>DATCBZ010000261.1:0-3026 GCA_036511555.1 Steroidobacteraceae bacterium | reverse complement strand
CGGCGACGCGATAGGCGTAGATTCCGACATGCCGCATCGCAGCCGCCCCCGCCGATGGGGTCGTGCCCGGTGCCAAGTCCGAGTCACGCTGAAACGGCACGGCGGCGCGACTGAAGTACAGTGCGCGGCCGTGAATGTCGGTGACGACCTTGACGACATTGGGGTCGAGGAACTCCAGCTCCGAGCAGATCGGTGTTGCAAGCGTTGCAATGTCCGACTGCGGGTGAGCCTGAAGAACAGCCGCCACCTGGCCGATCAGAGCGGGCGGGATCAGCGGCTCATCGCCCTGCACGTTGACGACCACATCGTTGTCGTCCCAGCCACAATCAGAAGCTACCTGCGCGATGCGATCGGTTCCGGATGGGTGGGTGGCTGCCGTCATGGCAACCTGGGCGCCAAAGCCGCGTGCGGCATCGGCAACGCGAGCATCGTCGGTGGCGATCAGCACTTCCTGCGCGCCAGCGGCGCGCGCGCGCTCATGGACCCATTGGAGCATCGGTTTACCGGCAAGGGGTAGCAAGACCTTACCCGGCAAGCGCACCGAATCAAAACGCGCCGGAATGACGACACGGAACACGAACGACTGCCTCAGCGGTCGAGCAGCGGATCGTCGGCCGCAAGCTGTCGGGCTTCCTCCTCGAGCATCACCGGAACGTCATCGCGGATCGGATAGGCGAGGCGATCCAAGCGGCACACCAGTACCTGCGTATCGCGATGGTATTTGAGCGGCCCCTTGCACACGGGGCAGGCCAGGATTTCAATCAGGCGCGGATCCATCGGCTGATTCTACCCTCGGTAAGCCTGAAGCCGCCGCGTCACGCGTAACAGGAGCTCGTCTGACTGCATGGCGTCCAGGTGCGCCGTCACCGGCACATACCATAGGCGCGCGTCACTGAAGCCACGGCATTTTACGGCATCTTTCTCAGTCATCAGCACCGGCAGATCATCACCGAAATCAAGATCGGACGCGACCAGTGGATGGTGATCTGCAAATGCGTGCTCGATGACCTCAAGCCCGAAGCTGCGCAGCTCACCGAAGAAGCGTCCCGGATTACCGATGCCTGCAACCGCGTGCACCGCAAGGCCGCTAAAACTTTCAAGACTACGGCACTGCGTGCCCGTCAGCGCCTGCACCGTGCCCGGCACCAGCTGCATCTGCAAAATTGCCGCGCCCGATTGCAGGCAGGTTCCGGTGAGCCACTCGGACGGCTCGGCCCCGTTCACGACCACTGCGTCAGCGAGCAGCAGGCCCCGCATGGGCTCACGCAGCGGGCCTGCCGGCAGCAGCCGTCCATTGCCAAAGCGCCGCGCGCCGTCGACCACGACAATGCGGAAATGGCGCGCAAGGCGCAGATGTTGCAGCCCATCGTCACTGACGATGACATTAACGCCGTGCGCTACCAGGAGCCGTCCCGCGGCCACCCGGTCCGCACCGACCACAGTCATGCAGCCGGTGCGCTGCGCGAGCAGCAGCGGCTCATCGCCGACCTCCCGCCAAGAGTCATTTGCTTCAACGAGGCGAGGCTCACGGGTGCGGCCGCCGTAACCGCGCGAGAGGATTCCGACCTTATAGCCGCGCATTTGAAGTTGGCGGGCGAACCAGGCAACGAGCGGGGTCTTGCCGGTACCACCGACGACGAGGTTGCCGACGACGATGACTGGACAGCCGACCTCCAGTTGCCGCAGTAGGCCCAAATCGTAGCTCCGCCGGCGCACGTTCGTGGCCGCGCCGTACAGCCACGCAAGTGGCGCCAAGAGCACCGCGCCGCGTGCGTTCCCATACCAAATCTGAGTCAATGGCCGCAAAGGTTTCGTTCGCTTAGTTTTTGCCCGATATATCCCAACTGCACCGTTTGCGACGTTCAACTTCACAAGCACATCGCAAGCCGCTCTATTTTCTTAGACCCCAGCAGGTCGATCGTAATACGTTAGATGCGCGCAGGGTACGTCCGGCGTTGAACTGCCGAAAGTCGACGGCGCGCGAATCAGTCGCTGAACTGCAAGCGGTACAGCTGCGCATAGAGCCCGCCATGCGCCAGTAGTTCCGCATGCGTACCGGTCTCAACTACGGCGCCGTCATCGAGCACCACGATGCAGTCCGCCTGCTCGACGGTCGAGAGTCGATGTGCGATGACGAGCGTCGTGCGATTGCGGGCCAGCAGCGCAAGCGCCGCCTGGATGCGCCGCTCCGAGTCTGTGTCGAGCGCCGAGGTCGCCTCATCGAGAATAAGCACTGGCGCATCCTTCAGAATTGCCCGCGCGATTGCGATGCGCTGCCGCTGACCGCCTGACAAGAGCGCGCCGCGATCCCCGACCACTGTATCGAGCCCCTGTGGCAGCTCCTCGGCAAACTCGAGTACATAGGCTGCGCGTGCGGCAGCTTCGACCGCCTGCGCGCTCGCGCCGGCCGCGCTGAAAGCGATGTTGTTGCGGATTGAGTCGTTGAACAGCATCACATCCTGACTGACGAGGCTCACCTGACCGCGCAGATCCGACAACCCGTACTCGCGCACGTCAAACCCGTCAAGCAGGACGCTGCCCTGCTGCGGATCATAGAAACGCGGCAGTAGGCTTACGAGCGTCGACTTGCCGCTGCCGGACTTACCCACAATTGCAAGCGTGGAGCCCACCGGCGCACGCATGCTGACGCCACGCAGCACCCGTCCCTTCTCCGCGACGTATTCGAATTTGACGTCACGGTACTCGACCTCCCCGCGTGCGCGCCCAAGCGCTCGCGTGCCGCCGACGTCCTCCAGAGGCTCATCCAGTACCTCAAATACACTGGCACCCGCTGCGATGCCCTGCTGCAGGGGCCCGAATACCTGGATGAGGCGCCGTAGTGGCGCGCTGATCAGCAGCAGCGCGGCAAGAAACGACAGGAAATCGGCAACTTTGAGCTCATGCGCGAGAACCTGGCTGATCGCAAAGTACATGACCGCCGCAAGACCTGTGGCAGCAATCAGCTGCACCACCGGATTGCTGCTTGCCTTGGCACCGATGAGGCGCATATTGCTGCGGCGGTTCTG
>DATCBZ010000260.1:0-3891 GCA_036511555.1 Steroidobacteraceae bacterium | reverse complement strand
GACGTTCGGCGCATCGCGCCGCGGAGCTGCGGCTATAGAAATCTCTTTGCCCTGCACTTTTTCCTCGATTGCCGCGTCGATGCGCGCTTTGACTTCGTTAGTGTAGGCCTGCGGGTCGAATGCGTCGCTACTCTGCTGTTCGATGAGTTGCAGCGCAAGTTTGCGCTCGGCGTCCTTGAACTTCACTTCCGGAACGATGATCTCCGCGGCTGGCCGGATTTCGCTTGCGAAAAAAAGCTGCTGCATCACAAGCACAACACCCGCGGCGCGCAACGCGACCGTATGCTGCTTGCCTTTGGAGCTCCAGCTGCCCACGGCGCAGCGCTTCGAATCGCGAAGGGCGTCAGCCAAAAGCGCATAAGGCTTAAGGCCGCCCTTGTCCGGAGCAAGATAATAGGTCTTCTCAAAGTAGACCGGGTCGATCGACTGCAAGGGCACAAATTCGACGATGTCGATCGAATCGGAGCCTACTGCCTCAAGTGCTTTGATCTCATCCGCGGTGAACTGCACGTACTGGTCTTTCGCGAATTCGTAGCCCTTCACCATATCGGCGCGCTCGACCTTCATTCCGTCTTTGACGCAGAGGTATTGCTGCTTCAGTCGCGAGCCGCAATCCTTATGCAGAAGATTGAACGAGACACGCGCAGTGGATTCCGCCGCGGTGAACACCTGCACCGGGATCGAAACGAGTCCGAATGAGATTGTGAGCGAAGCGATTGGGCGACCGGCCATCGTTGTTCTCCTTTGTGATGGCTAGGGTCATGCTCGCGCGCCTCCTCGTCAATCCTCGATGCTGTCTGAACATTATCTTATAATACATTGATATAAGTGATATTTACCGTCGCTGTCAGTTACCGCTGACAGCCTAATCAGCGCCTTGGATTTTCCATGCGCAGCGTGTGCTGTGTGCGCAAGGTCACGGCCCGCCGGTGCGGTTGCTGTGTTGCGTCAAGCGTTTGATTTCAAGGCCGATACCTCGTCAGATTGTGAAACCCCTCGATTTCGTTGATAAAAGCCGCACCAGCGCATCAGTCCCGCTGCGACCATTGGTCATAATCTGTGCTGTTGCGCTTTTGGCGCTCAGTGCCGGCGTCTTCATTGGCGGCCGGGCCCTGATAACGCGCTTCGAGCAAGCCGAAGCTGCGGCCATGGCCGAAAAAGCGCTGCAGGTCTATCGGGCTTTTGACGCCGACTTCCGGCAGCTCGCCATCAGTAACCGCGACTACGCACAATGGGACGACGCGGTGCAATACGTCCACTCGCGCAACCCCGCCTTTATCACCGCAAACTTCGTCCGTAACGCGCTTGCCGGCATGCACGTCGATCTCGTTTTGATTATCGATGGCGATGGGCACGAGATCTATTCAGGCTACAGCGAGCGCTCCGGCGCGCAAGTGCTCTCGCCGGTGCCGCAAACGTATCTTGAGCTGCGGCAACTGGCCGCAAGCGCCCGGCGCCTCTCGCGGCTGCCTCCCGCCGAGCGGATAGTTGCGACTCCACGGGGCCTTGCCGCAGTCTCGGCAGTCGAAATCACGCGCTCCGACGGCACGGAGCCAACCGGCGCGACAATGCTGTTCGCGCGCTTCATCGAAGATGCGGATATCGAAAGAGTGCGCGAGACGAGCCATTTGTCGGTCGCGCTGCTGCCTCTTGGCTCCATCGCGCAGCACCGGCACCACTGCGCTCCTGGCTGCGCTTGAGAAACCACGCATCTGCGACATTCGTACTCGCCGATAGCGATGCGCAGATCTCAGGCTATGCGCTCGTCAGAAGCGTGGATCACGTGCCGCTCGCGCTGCTCGCGACGCACTCAAGCCGCGATATGTTCGCCTTGGCACGACGCACCACCTGGACTTTGCTGGCGGGCCTGGTTGCGCTGTTCGTCGCGTTCGCAGCCGCGGTCATTTGGCTTGATCTGCGGCTGCGGAACAGTTTTCGCGTGCGCCAGGTGATCGCCGCACGCTATCGAAAGATCGCAGCCCAGCTGCATGATGCGATCGTTCTGGTGGATGCAAGTACACAAGTCATCGTCGAGGCGAACGAGACGGTTCTGCGCATGCTTGGATGCGACCAGGCGGGATTGCAAAAGCACAGTGTGCAGGAGATCTTCCCCGACATCAGTGCCGCCGTACTCGATCTGGCCGGCAAGTCGGACGCCGGCCGGACGGTTCATGCGTCGCGAGCCTGCGGCCTTGATGGTAGCTGGATTGACAACGAAGTCGCCATTTCGTCGATGGCGTTTCAGCAACGCCGCCTGTTGATACTCGTGGGACACGACGTCAGTCACCGCAAGGAAGCCGAAGAGCGCGACCGCACCAACCGCCGTCGGCTGCTGCAGCTGGCGCAGCATGACTCGCTCACAGGCCTGCCGAATCGGCTGTATCTGCACACGAAGCTACCGCAGGTGCTGAAGAAGCTCAAAGGCAACGACAGCCTGATCGCGCTCGTCTACGTCGATGTCGACAACTTCAAAAACATCAACGACTCGCGCGGCCACGGCTGCGGTGATCAGCTGCTGCAGATCATCGCCAAGCGCCTGCGCGCATCGGTGGCGGCACAGGATCTGGTGACGCGGATGGGCGGCGATGAATTCGTCATCGTCGCACCCTTGATGCCCGACACCGATGCCGTTGAGCAACTCGCGCTGCGCTTACAGGCTGCGGTCAGCGCGCCGGTTATGCTCGAAGAGGAACACGTCACGGTCACCGCCAGCATTGGAATCGCGGTATGTCCGCGCGATGGCGCGGATGCCAAGACGCTGCTTAAACGCGCGGACCTCGCCCTTTATCAGGCAAAGGAAGTCGGCCGACACTGCCACCGATTTTTCGCCCCTGACATGGACCGCCGCTTAAGTCAGCACGTGGCCCTCGAACAGGCGCTGCGCAACGCCATCGGCAGCGAGCAGATCTTCATGGAATATCAGCCCGTGATCGACCTGCGTAGCGGCCGGCTCGCCTCGCTCGAGGCGCTGATGCGCTGGCGGCATCCCAAGAAGGGCATGATTCCTCCGGCCCAGTTCATTCCGGTTGCGGAGAAAAGCGGCCTGATAGTGGAGCTCGGCCAGCACGCGCTCGAGATCGTGCTTGCGCAGGCGCGCGCGTGGCTCGATGCGGATGTGCCCATTGTCCCCATCGCGGTAAACGTCTCGCCGCTGCAGCTTGATCGCTACGACTTCGCCGCGCTGGTCGCACAGCTTGCGGCGCAGGCGGGCGTCGATCCGGCCTGGCTGCGCTTTGAGCTCACCGAATCCGCGGTCATGAAGGATCCTGACAAGCTCATTGGCGCGTTGCAGAAGCTGCGAGCGCTGGGCTCGCAGGTGCTCATTGACGACTTCGGCACGGGCTACTCGAGCTTAAGTTATTTGAATCGCCTGCCCATCGATACCCTCAAGATCGATCATGCCTTCGTACGCGACCTGGGGACAGACACGACACGCATTTCAATCGTCCACGCCGTGATTGACATCGCCAAGAAGCTGAACCTCTCCACCGTCGCCGAAGGAGTCGAGACAATCGAACAGGCGACGCTCCTGCTCGAGACCGGCTGCGACTACGCCCAGGGCTATTACTACAGTCGGCCCGTGGCGGCGCGCCACTGCCGCTCGTTGCTCGAACAGTTAGGCGGCGAGAAGGCGCTCACGCAGACGATGCTCACGCGCGCAATAGCGAGCGGTTAGGCGCGCGACCCGGCAGCGCGGGTTGTGTCGTGAGCCGTGTACTCATGCGATGATCGGCGCATGAATAATGACGTGAGCCGGCTCGACTCTAAACTGCATTCGCCGCTTGGAATTCGTGCCCGGCTTCGATCGCTTGCCGGCGGGCCGGGATACAGCGGCCCACGCTCCGATCATTTTGACGGCCGGCGTTTCTTCAATCCGGATGCAACGGCGGG
>DATCBZ010000259.1:0-4749 GCA_036511555.1 Steroidobacteraceae bacterium | reverse complement strand
CGCGTGAATGTGTTCGATCCTTGTCACGCCGGCTGCCGAGTGTGTGGTGGCCCCGGCCGGATAAAGTTTGCAGCCCCATATCTTGCCGCTCGCTTTGGCGATCTGCATCTCGTTCGGATCGGTATGGTCCGTGAGATACAGAGTCATGAGCGGTGAAAACCGCGCCGCTTTGGGCAGCGCCGCGAGAATGCGCTCGCGGTAGGCCAGTGCCAGCGCCGTTGTCGTGACGGCCGGCGCAAGATTCGGCATGATTATCGCGCGGCCAAAGCGCTCGGCCGTGAAGGGCAGCACTGCCTGCAGCGCAGCTCCATCGCGCAAGTGCAGATGCCAGTCGTCGGGCCGGCGCAAAACCAATGTATCCATGGACGGGCTCTAGGGAGCGGTGAGAATCACTCGGGAGAGTGCGCGGCGCACGCACGCTGCCTGCGTCCAACTCCTGATTGCGCGCTGTGCATCGTGATCGCATCTCAAGCGGCGTCCGGCGCCATTGCTGCGCAGGCTAGCATGGCCCCGGACGGTTGCGGAATCACGCCGCCATCACCGCGGCGGCGGCGCGCCGTTCTGCAGCGGCGCAAGCGCCCGACCCGGTGCGTGCTTTGGCATATAGCGCGACAATAATAAGCCACAGATGCTGCCGATGACGACGAGCGGCAGAATATCCAGAAACAACTGCGCACCGCCGTGTCCGGCTGCTCTGAGGGCGCCGCCCAACTTCGGTCCGACGATCGAGCCGATTCGGCCCGCGGCGACCGCTGCGCCGACGCCCACACCGCGAATGCTGGTGGGGTAGCTGGCGGGCGCCATCGCGTACAAAAAAGCCTGCGCTGCAACGATCGCGCAGCCGAGCAGGAACACGACGCTGATCATGAGCGTCGCCTGCGGCGGGCAGAACGCAAGTGCCGCCAGCAGCGCCGGCAGGGCGACGAAGGTTATCGTCACGCTTGGCCGCCGCAGTCTGCCCTCGAGCAGGTGGCCAATCAGCAAAGCGGCAAGACCGCCGCCTATATTGAAGCCGATCTGCGCGCCGGTTGCTTGTCGTCGCGTCAAGCCATCGCTCATCAAGAGCGTCGGCAGCCAATTGATGAGCAGATACAATGACAACAGGCCTAAGAAAAAACTCGCCCATAAGAGAAGGGTGCGCGGCGCGCGGCCTTCTGAAAGTATGGCGGCGAAGCTGCCGCGCGGCGGCATCGCACTGCCGCCGCAAGCTGCGGCCGCGTCTGCGGCCTGGCTGCTGCGGAACTCAGGCGATTCCTGCAGCATCAGATGCATGATTGGCGCGAGCACGAGCGGCGCGACGCCGCCTACTATGAATATCCAGCGCCAGTGAAACGGGGCGATCAGCAGGCTCACGAGGCTTGCGATCGTGCCGCCGAAGGGATTGCCGCTATAGACCAGCGCCACGCTTGCGCTGTGCCGATGCGGCCGCGCACTTTCGGATACCAACGTGATGAGATTGGGCAACGCTCCGCCGAGCCCAAGCCCGGTGAGCAGACGCGCCCAATTAAGTTGAGTCATGTCGGTGGCAAATGAGGTCAGCACAGAACAGATGCCGAAGAACGCGACAGACAGGACCAATACGTGCTTGCGTCCTATGCTGTCGGCGAGTCGCCCGCCGAGGAGCGCGCCAAAGAAGAGTCCAACTGTGCTGGCGCTAAAAAACGTGCCGAGCATGTCGGGGCCGGGACGAAGTTCGGGCGAAATCCCGGCCACCGCAACGCCGGCCGCCTGCAGATCAAAGCCCTCGCACAGGGCCGCCATCACACAGAATACGATCGTAGTGCGGGCGGCTCGAGCGCTCGCGGCGCTTCCGATCATGTACGCAATTGGCGCACGCTGGTGCTCGCGGGCTGCAGCCGCGAACCCTCTTGCGGCGTGCTACTTGAATGACCCAGGGGCATTGCGCCTCAAGCCTTCCGGCAGTATCGTGCGCCGCGTCAGGGCGGCAGCGTGCGCGCCACGGCGCAAGGCTGCAAGCGTGCGCGCTGCGAGCCACCGTGAATGAGTGCACGCAGGCATTATTTCAGGTCTTTCACCGCGCCTCACGCTGCTTGACCCTCGTGAGCGAAAACCGGATCATTGATTACTTTGAAGATGCGACTTTTCTTCCTACTCGCTCGCGTATCCTATCACGGCGGCCCTGCGGACCCTTTGGCACGCCGATGACCGACGCGCCCAAGATCGAAGATTTAGATCCTGTTGAAACCCAGGAATGGCTCGAGTCGATGGACTCGGTGCTGAAGGCGCAAGGGGCGGAGCGCGCCCATTTCCTGCTTGACCGTCTCATCGACTACACGCGGCGCGCGGGCGCCTATCTGCCCTTCAAGCCGAACACCGCCTACGTCAATACGATTCCGACCGGGCTTGAGCGCGAGTATCCCGGCAACCGCGCGCTTGAGCGCCGCATTGAGTCTTACATCCGCTGGAATGCGATGGCGATGGTGGTGCAGGCGAATCGCCAGTCCTCCGAGTACGGCGGTCACATCTCCACCTACGCCTCCTCCGCAACGCTTTACGAAGTCGGCTTCAATCACTTCTGGCGCGCGCCCTCCGAGCGGCATCCGGGAGATCTCGTCTTCATGCAGGGCCATTCATCCCCTGGCATTTACGCTCGCGCATTTCTCGAGTCGCGACTGTCTGAGAATCAGCTGCGGCATTTTCGCAAGGAAGCACAAGGCGACGGCCTGTCCTCCTACCCCCATCCGTGGCTCAT
Source organism: Steroidobacteraceae bacterium (assembly GCA_036511555.1). Lineage (GTDB taxonomy): Bacteria > Pseudomonadota > Gammaproteobacteria > Steroidobacterales > Steroidobacteraceae > PALSA-1196. The sequence continues at coordinate 2,036 of DATCBZ010000259.1, read as the reverse complement.
GCCGGATTTCTGGCAATTCCCAACCGTGTCGATGGGACTGGGCGCGATGATGGCGATGTTTCAGGCACGATTCCTCCGCTACCTTGAGCATCGGGGCCTGGCGAAACCCTCCGATCGCAAGGTCTGGTGTTTCCTCGGCGACGGCGAGATGGACGAGCCGGAGTCGATGGGTGCGCTCACCATGCCGGTGCGCGAGAAGCTCGACAATCTGATCTTTGTCATCAACTGCAATCTGCAGCGCCTCGACGGCCCGGTGCGCGGCAACGGCAAGATCATTCAGGAGCTCGAGGCGGCGTTCCTGGGCGCGGGCTGGAATGTACTGAAAGTCCTCTGGGGCTCGCGCTGGGATCCGCTGCTTGCGAAGGACAACAAGGGACTGCTGCGCCGCGTGATGGAGGAATGCGTCGACGGCGAGTATCAAAATTTCAAGGCGAAGGGCGGCGCGTACACGCGCGAGCATTTCTTCGGCAAGTATCCGGAGCTCAAGGCGATGGTCGCCAACATGTCCGATGAGGAGATCTGGGGCCTCAATCGCGGTGGCCACGATCATCGTAAGGTCTATGCCGCTTACTGGGCCGCGACCGCCCATAAAGGCCAGCCAACGGTAATTCTGGCGAAGACTGTAAAGGGCTTCGGCTTGGGCAAGGGCTTCGAGGGCCTGATGGGCACCCATCAGCAGAAAAAGCTCGATTACGAGGTGCTGACCGCTTTTCGAGATCGTTTCCACATTCCCATCTCCGATGCAGACCTTACGCATCTGCCGTTCTACAAGCCGGCAGATGATGCGGAGGAGATGCGCTATCTGCGCGAACGGCGCATGGCACTCGGCGGCTATCTGCCGGTTCGGCCGCACAATGCGCCGCCGCTTGTGATTCCGGCACTGGAGGCATTTGGCGCGATGACCGAAGGCAGCGGCGATCGCGAGATCTCAACTACCATGGCCTTCGTCAGGATTCTCACGGTTCTCCTCAAAGATAAGAACATCGGCAAGAACGTCGTGCCGATCGTGCCGGATGAGGCGCGCACCTTTGGCATGGAGGGACTGTTCCGCCAAGTCGGCATCTACTCTTCGGTCGGCCAACTGTATACGCCGCAGGATTCGGCCACGCTCATGTCCTATCGTGAGGACAAGAAGGGCCAGATTCTGGAGGAGGGCATCAACGAGGCAGGCTCGCTGTGTTCATGGATTGCAGCGGGAACCGCCTACACGACGGTCGGCATCAATATGGTGCCCTTCTACACGTTCTACTCGATGTTCGGCTTCCAGCGCGTCGGCGATTTCATCTGGGCCGCAGGCGACATTCAGGCACGCGGCTTTCTCATTGGCGCAACCGCGGGCCGTACGACGCTTGCCGGCGAGGGCTTGCAGCACCAGGACGGCCACAGTCAGATCATTGCGACGACGGTGCCGAACTGCGTCGCCTACGATCCGGCCTATGCGTACGAACTTGCTGTGATCATTCACGACGGCCTGCGCCGCATGTATGTCGAGCAGCAAAGCATTTTCTACTACATCACCTGCATGAACGAGAATTACGTGCAGCCCGCGATGCCCGCTGGAGTGCAGCAGGGGATTCTGAAAGGCATGTATCTGCTGCAGGTGGGAGGGCGTGGCCGGGTGCGCGCGACCCTTTTGGGATCCGGCACCATCCTGCGCGAATGCCTGGCTGCGGCGGTGGTGCTTGAGAACGAATACCAGGTGCCGGTTGATGTGTTCTCGGTCACGAGTTTTAGTGAGCTTAGGCGCGAGGCGCTCGAGTGCGAGCGCTGGAATATGCTGCATACGGGCGAGACGCCGCGCGTGCCGCACGTGCAGGATTGCCTGAAGGAGCGTGAAGGGCCGATCGTCGCGGCGACCGACTATATGCGCACGCTGCCGGATCTTATTCGCCAATGGGCGGGGCCGCGCTACATTACGTTGGGTACCGACGGTTATGGACGCTCCGATTCGCGCGCGGCGCTGCGCAAACATTTTGAAGTCGACCGCAACTTCATCGTGCTCGCGGCGCTGAAGGGCCTCGTCGACGAAGGCAAAA
>DATCBZ010000258.1:0-8133 GCA_036511555.1 Steroidobacteraceae bacterium | reverse complement strand
CGGCCGCGCACTTCCGGGCGGCGCAGTGCGGTCACGAGCGCACGGGTTTCTTTTTGCAGCTGCACGTGGCCGCCGGCAAGCGTTTCGATCTGCACGCGCAGGCTTGCAAATGCGTCGCGCCGCTCGCGCTCCAGCGCCTGCACCTGCGTCTCGGTGCGTTCAAGCGCGACCCGCAGCGGTTCGATGAGCTGACTGATCGCAACCTCGCGCTCCTTCAGTGCGCTCTCGCCGATGACGTGTTCGCGGCTCAACGCCTCGCGCGCCATCTGCAAAAAAAGTTCGCTGTTGGCACGCAGGCTTGCCCCTGCAACGGAGTCAAAAGTCTCGCGCAGACGCGCATCGGACTGTTCTAGCTGTCGCGCGCCGCGACGCTGCGCGAGCACAAAGCCTGCAGCGAGGCCGAGCGCTGCGCCGAGGAGGAGCGCGGCAAGCGCGGCTATGATGACGGCGGCCGTGCTCAAAGAGTGCGCTCCAGATGCGCGACGTAGTTCACCATTGGATCACGCGTCAGACGCACCTCTTCGGTGAACGGACCGAAATCGATACCGGCGATCTCCGCCAAGCGCAAGCCCGCCGCGCGCGCCCAGCGTCCCAGCTCGGCGGGCCGGATGAGGCGCTCATATTCATGCGTACCGCGCGGTACCAGTTTCAGCACATATTCAGCGGCAACGATTGCCAGCAAAAATGATTTCAGGTTGCGGTTGATCGTCGACACGAAGACGGCCCCGCCGGGACGCACAAGACCTGCAAGCGTGGCGGTCGTCGCTTGCGGGTCCGGCACGTGCTCGAGCATTTCCATGCACGTCACGATGTCAAAACTGCCGGCGGCCGCGGCGGCGAGTTCTTCGGCGCCCGCTACGCGGTAGTCGATCTGCAAGTTCTCCGCCGCCGCATGGAGTCGCGCAACTTCGATCATGCCGGGCGCCAGATCAATGCCGGTCACTTGTGCGCCGGCGCGCGCGAGCGCCTCGGCAAGGAGGCCGCCACCGCAGCCGACATCAAGGACGCGGGCGCCGCCAAGCCGGGCGCGCGCCGCGACAAAACCCAAGCGTACGGGATTGAGCAGATGCAGCGGACGAAACTCGGCGCGCGGATCCCAGAAACGCGGTGCGAGCGCATCGAACTTATCAAGCTCGCTGCGATCGGCGTTTGGCGGGGTCGTCCCCGTGGTCGAAGTGTCGCTTGCGGGGATGGACTGCATAACTGTAAAAATACGGCGAATTACGGCTTTGCTGAGTATATCGGGGGCGCTGTTCACGCGCCTCAAGATCCCGTGTGGCAGAGCGCGCCGGCGCGCGCTCACGGCGCGAAGCTGTGTGCTAAAATTCCTTTTTCTGCACGCCCGCCGTTCGCATGCCTGAAATTGCCCGCGAAGTCCTGGCCGTCAATCTCGAGGACGAGATGCGGCAGTCCTACCTCGACTATGCCATGAGCGTAATTGTCGGGCGTGCGCTGCCCGATATCCGCGACGGCCTAAAGCCCGTGCATCGGCGCGTGCTGTACGCCATGCGCGAACTGGGCACGGACTGGAACAAGCCCTATAAGAAATCCGCACGCGTCGTCGGCGACGTCATCGGCAAATATCATCCGCATGGTGACACGGCCGTGTACGACGCCATGGTGCGTATGGCGCAGACGTTCTCGATGCGCTATCTCCTCATTGACGGCCAGGGCAATTTTGGCTCGGTGGACGGCGATCCGCCGGCGGCCATGCGCTACACGGAAGTGCGCATGTCGAAGATCGCAAGCGAGCTGCTCGCCGACATCGACAGGGAGACTGTCGACTTTGTAGCGAACTACGATGAGTCCGAATCCGAGCCCTCGGTACTGCCGGCGCGGGTGCCGAATCTTCTGATCAACGGCGCATCCGGCATCGCGGTCGGTATGGCGACCAATATTCCGCCGCACAATCTCACCGAGGTCGTGACGGCCTGTCTTGCGCTGCTCGAGGATCCGGCGCTGCCGCTTGCCGCGCTCATGCAGCACATACCGGGGCCGGATTTTCCGACCGCCGGCATCATTAATGGCGCGCAGGAAATCGCCACCGCCTATCGTACCGGTCGCGGCCGCTTGTCGATTCGCTGCCGTGCGCACTTTGAGGACATTGGCAAGGCCGATCGCCAGGCCATCATCGTTACGGAGCTTCCCTACCAGGTCAACAAGGCGCGTCTCCTCGAGCGCATCGCCGATCTCGTTCGCGCCAAGGACATCGAGGGCATCTCGGAGCTGCGCGATGAGTCCGACAAGGATGGCATGCGCGTCGTCATAGAGTTGAAACGCGGTGAAGTATCCGAGATCGTGCTCAACAATCTGTATGCGCAGACGCCGATGGAAACCGTGTTTGGCATCAATATGGTGGCGCTGCAGGATGGTCAGCCAAAACTCCTGTCGCTGAAGGAGATCCTTGAAGCCTTCATCCGCCACCGCCGCGAAGTCGTCACCCGGCGCACCATTCACGATCTGGCCAAGGCCCGCGAGCGCGCCCATGTGCTCGAGGGACTGGCGGTGGCGCTGGCGAATATTGATGAGATTATTGCCACCATCAAAGCCGCACCCACGCCGGCGGCGGCGCGCGACGCCCTGCAGGTGCGGCCCTGGCCCGCCGGCATCGTGCCGGAGCTGCTGGCGCGCGCCGGCAGCGTTTCGACGCGGCCCATCGGACTGGCGCCCGACTTGGGCCTCGCGGGCGTTGCCTACCATTTGTCCGAGGCGCAGGCGCAGGCGATCCTCGATATGCGCTTGAATCGCCTGACGGGTCTGGAGCAGGAAAAGATCGTCAGCGAATATCGCGAGCTGTTGGAAAACATTGCCGATCTCACCGACATTCTGGCGCGCCCGGAACGTTTGACGCAGGTGGTGCGCGGGGAGCTCATTGAGATCCGCGAGAACTACGGCGATGCGCGCCGCACCGAGATCAGTCGCGACCACCTTGACCTCACCACCGAAGATCTCATTGAGCCGCAGGATGTGGTCGTGACACTTTCACACGCGGGCTATGCGAAGTCGCAGCCCGTCGCCGAATATCAAACCCAGCGCCGCGGCGGTCGCGGTAAAGCGGCGACAGCCGTAAAGGACGAGGACTTCGTGGAAAAACTATTTGTTGCGCACACTCACGACACTGTCTTGTGCTTCTCGAACCGCGGCCAGGTGTACTGGCTGAAGGTGCATCAGTTGCCGCAGGCGGGCAGAAATGCTCGCGGTAAGCCGATGGTCAATTTATTGCCTCTCGAGGAGGGCGAGAAAATCAATGCCGTGCTGCCGGTCAAACAGTACGACGAACAGCATTTTGTCTTCATGGCAACGAGCCAGGGTACGGTGAAGAAGACGCCGCTCGATGCCTTCTCGCGCCCTCGCGCCGCCGGCATCATCGCAATCGATCTGCATGACAACGATCGCTTAGTGGGGGTTGCACTCACCGACGGACAACGCGAAGTCTTGCTCGTGACGAGTGGCGGCAAGGCGATCCGCTTTCCGGAAGAGGAAGTGCGCCCGATGGGCCGCGAGGCCGCCGGCGTGCGCGGCGTCAAGTTGGGCGAGGGGCAGGAATTGATCGCGCTCATCGTGGTTGGCGAGGGCCACATTCTCACGGCCTCGGAACATGGCTACGGCAAGCGCACACCGCTTGAGGATTTTCCAGTGCACGGACGCGGCGGCCAGGGTGTCATTGCCCTGCAGACGACCGACCGCAACGGCGCAACCGTTGGCGCTGTGCAGGTGACGCCGGGCCAGGAGCTCATGCTCATCAGTTCAACCGGGACTCTGGTGCGAACTCCGGTCGATGAGGTATCGATCGTGGGTCGTAACACCCAGGGCGTGCGCCTCATCAGGCTTGCCGAAGGCGAGCGCCTCACCGGGATCGAGCAGATCGATGAGACTTTCGAGGGGGTCGAGGGCGGCGAAGAGGTGAATGCGGAAGTACCGCCGCAGGTCTAGGAGCGCAGCTGCGCTGTCCTTGAGTGCAGCGCAGCAAAAGTTCAGCCAGCCAGGCGCGCTGTTGCTAACATCGGCGCGTCCCCGCCAAGTTTTGTCAATGAATGCCCGAGCGCGTCTTCAATTTCGCTGCGGGGCCGGCTGCGCTGCCCCTGGAAGTTCTCGAGCAGGTCCGTTCGGAGCTGACCGATTGGCGTGGCTTGGGGACCTCGGTCATGGAGGTCAGCCATCGCAGCGAACTCTTCAGGGACGTTGCAGAATCGGCCGAGAGTGATCTGCGCGAGCTTCTCGGAATCGCGGCCAACTATCGGGTGCTCTTCATGCAGGGAGGCGCAAGCGCGCAGTTCAGCGCCGTGCCACTTAACCTTGCCGGCGCCGATGCGGCGGCCGACTATCTTGATACGGGCGCATGGTCAAGGAAGGCGCTCCTCGAAGCGCAACGTTATTGCCGGGTGAACATCGCAGCTGACGAGGCCGCATCGGGCTACTGCACGGTGCCCGAGCCGCAGAATTTACATCTCACCGCCGGCGCCGCCTACCTGCACTACACGCCCAACGAAACCATCGGCGGCGTCGAGTTTCCCTACATTCCGGATACGGCAGCGGTGCCACTGGTTGCCGACATGTCCTCGACGCTCTTGTCGCGGCCGTTCGAGGTATCGCGCTGCGCGCTCATCTATGCGGGCGCGCAAAAAAACATCGGGCCTGCCGGCCTGACCATTGTCATTGTCCGCGACGATCTGCTCGGGCGCGCCCGCTCCGGCACGCCTGGCGTGTGGAACTATGCGGCGGTGGCCGAGCAGGGCTCCATGCTAAACACGCCGCCGACATTTACCTGGTATGTCGCGGGGCTCGTGTTCAAATGGCTCAAAAAAGAAGGCGGCCTTGCTGCGATCGGCGCGCGCAATCACGCTAAGGCTGATCTTCTTTATGGCGCAATCGATCGCTCTGGCTTTTACACGAATCCCGTCGCCAGGCACTGCCGCTCGTGGATGAATGTACCGTTCACGCTTGCCAGCCCGGCCCTCGATCGGACATTTCTCAGCGCTGCGAGCGCTGCGGGCCTTACGAGCCTCGAGGGTCATCGCTCCGTCGGCGGGATGCGCGCGAGTCTGTATAACGCGATGCCGCTTGCGGGTGTTGCAGCTCTGACCGCCTTCATGCAGGAGTTTGAGCGCCGCCACGGCTGACCGGCAGCTGCCGCGGCGCAATCCCAGTCCATGCGCTATCGGATTTTGACAATCAACAATATAAGTCCGCGCGGGCTTGCGCGCTTGCCGGCGGAGCGCTTTGAGGTTGGTGCAGCGCTCGGCGATCCTCATGCCGTGATGGTGCGCTCCGCCGATCTTCATGCGCTCGAGCTTCCCGATTCGCTGCTCGCCGTGGGCCGTGCCGGCGCTGGTGTCAACAATATCCCGGTTGCTGCATTGAGCAGGCGTGGCGTGCCGGTGTTCAACGCGCCCGGCGCCAACGCCAATGCCGTCAAGGAACTGGTACTCGCAGGCTTGCTGCTCGCGGCGCGCAATGTATGTCAGGCCTGGGCCTTTACGCGCGCGTTGAGTGGGGACGATGCGGCGCTTGAGCGCGCGGTGGAGGACAACAAACGCAAGTTCGTCGGTTTCGAGTTGCCGGGCCGCACTCTTGGCGTCATCGGTTTAGGCGCCGTCGGTGTCGAAGTCGCCAACGCTGCGCTCGCTCTTGGCATGCGAGTCCTCGGCTACGATCCGCAGATCACGGTGCAACGTGCCTGGCAGCTCGCCGCCGGTGTCGAGCAGGCGCTCTCGCTCGAGGACCTGTTTGCACGCGCGAATGTGCTCAGCGTACACGTGCCTGCAAACGAGCAGACCCGCGGCATCGTGAATGGTGCGCGGCTTGCACTCATGAAAAAGGGTGGCGTGATTCTCAACTTCGCACGTGCCGCGGTCGTGGAAACCCCAGCCATCGTGCGGGCGCTGGATACGGAGCACTTGCTCGCCTATGTGTGCGACTTCCCCAGTACCGCCATCAAGGATCATCCGAGGATCATCGCCCTGCCGCACCTGGGCGCCTCGACCGGCGAGGCGGAGGAGAACTGCGCCATCATGGTCGCTGAGACGCTGCGAGACTTCCTCGAGAACGGCAATGTGCGCCACTGTGTAAACTTTCCCGAAGCCGTGCTACCGCGTGCGCCGCGCACCACGCGCCTTGCGATCGCCAACAGCAATGTGCCGAATATGGTCGGGCAGATCTCCACCTGCCTTGCGGCCGCCGGGCTGAATATCGCAGACCTGCTCAACAAGTCGCGCGGCGAGCTTGCCTATACGCTCATCGACGCGGACGGCGCGGTGAGCGAAGATCTCCTCGCCCGAGTGACCCGAATCGAGGGAGTGCTTGCGGCGCGGGTGCTCTGAGCCGCGTTGCATTTGAAATCCATGCGGCGCAAGAAAACGTTAAGGCGAGCCAGCGCGAGCGCGAAGCCCAAGCGTGCCGCGTCACCGGCGCGTGCTGACCTTGGGGCGGTGCGCGCGCGAATTGATGCGGTGGATGAGAAGATTCACGCATTGATCAACGAGCGCGCAAGCCTCGCGCAGCTCGTCGGGGTCTCCAAGACCGCGACCTCCAGTACGGGCGATTTCTACAAGCCGGAACGCGAGGCGCAGGTGCTGCGCATGGCGCGCGAGCGCAATGAGGGCCCGCTGCGCGATGAGGAGGTGCTGCGCCTGTTCCGCGAAATCATGTCAGCGTGTTTGGCGCAGCAGGAGCCGCTCAAAGTCGCATTTCTCGGGCCGGAGGGCACGTTCACGCAAACTGCGGTGCTCACGCACTTCGGGCACTCGGTGCGCGCGTTGCCGCTGTCCTCGATCGATGAGGTGTTCCACGAGGTGGAGGCGGGCAATGCGGATTTTGGCGTCGTGCCGATTGAGAATTCGACCGAGGGTACGGTCAATCATACCTTGGATCGATTTTTGACTTCGCCGCTTAAGATCTGCGGTGAGGTGGAGCTGCGCATCCATCAGTTTCTCATGGGTAAGATGGCATCCCTCGAGCGTATCGAGCGGGTCTGCTCGCATCAGCAGTCTCTCGCCCAATGCCGCGCCTGGCTGCAGGATCACATGCCCGACGTCGAACGAATCGCGGTTGCGAGCAACGCTGAGGCTGCCCGGCGGGCGCGTGATGAACAGGGCACGGCTGCCATTGCGGGCGAGACCGCCGCCGAAGTCTATGACCTGGAGGTGCTTGCGACGCAAATCGAGGATCGCCCGGACAACACCACGCGCTTTTTGGTGCTCGGGCGGAAACTCTTTGATCCCAGCGGCGAGGACCGCACGACGCTGCTGGTCTCGGTCGGACATACCCAGGCGCCGGGCGCGCTGTTTCGTCTGCTCGAGCCGCTCGCGCGCCACCGTGTCAGCATGACGCGGATCGAATCACGCCCGTCGCGGCGCGCGAAATGGGACTACGTTTTCTTTATTGATCTGGAAGGCCATGCCCACGACAAACCGGTGGCGCAGGCGCTGAGCGCGCTGAAGAAGCGCGCATCGCTATTCAGAGTGCTCGGCTCCTACCCGCGCGCGGTTTCTTGATGTCGACCGTCGCAGCGCGTTACATCGTGCAGCCAAGCCTGCGCATTCAAGGCGAGGCGATTGCGCCGGGCGACAAATCGATCTCGCACCGGGCGCTGATGCTCGGCAGCCTCGCCGAGGGCCGCTCGGAGATTCACGGCTTTCTCGAGAGCGAAGATTGTCTCGCAACCCTCGTGGCGCTGCGGCAACTGGGGGTGCGTATTGAAGGGCCCAATGACGGACATGTGATCGTGCATGGAGCCGGCTCCGGGCGGCTGGGCGCGCCGCACGGCCCGCTCGACATGGGCAATGCCGGCACGGCGATGCGGCTTCTGATGGGCCTCCTGGCAGCTCAATCTTTTGACTCCGAGCTGATTGGCGATGCGTCGCTTTCGCGCCGGCCGATGGAGCGGGTGGCGGTGCCTTTGCGCCTCATGGGCGCGCACATCACGACGCGTGACGGCCGACCGCCGGTGCAGATCCACGGTGGCCAGGCTCTTAGCGCCATCGACTATGAGCTGCCGGTGCCGAGCGCCCAGGTGAAATCCGCAATTTTGCTGGCGGCGCTGCGCGCCGATGGGCGCACACGCGTGACCGAGCCTGCGCCGAGCCGTGACCATACCGAGCGCATGCTCGCAGCCTTTGGTGTCGAGGTGTTGCA
>DATCBZ010000257.1:0-5034 GCA_036511555.1 Steroidobacteraceae bacterium | reverse complement strand
AAGCCGCTCTCGAGAAAGCGATGGTTCACGCTGCGCAACTCGCACACCAGTGTGCCCCAGGGGCCTGCGGCCTCGCGCCGAGCGAATCCGGTCATGCTCGCAATCATGTGGGAAATCTTGGCGCGCGCAGAGCGGGCGCGGTTCTACGGCTTACGCTCATGTGCCGGGGGATATAGACTCGTCGCTAGTCTAACAGATGCTAGGGCCGCTTCTTGAAGGTCGAGTACGCCGATATCAGCCTTCTCGGGGCACGCGAAGAGAACCAGGATAGGGTAACGGCTGCTGTGGCAGAACATGCCGCTCTTCTCCTGGTAGTGGATGGCATGGGCGGTCACGCCGACGGTGCGCGCGCTGCCGAGGTAACGCAGCGCGTCTTGCTCGAGGCCTTCTGGCATACGCCACAGCCGCTATTCGATCCGCTCGGCTTTTTGCACATGACGCTCGGCCGGGCTCACGAGGAAGTGGTCAGGATCGGAACCCATCTGCCGCTCGAGCAGCGTCCGCGCGCGACTTGCGCGGTGTGCATCGTGCAGCAGGGCTGCGCTTGGTGGGGGCACATCGGTGACAGTCGCATCTACCATATGCGCGATGGCGCTCTGATCGCGCGCACCCGCGATCATAGTCACGTCGAGCTGCTGCTGCGCGAAGGGCTCATCACGATTGAGCAAGTGCAGATGCATCCGATGCGCAACTTCGTCGAGTCGTGTATCGGCGGCGATGCGATTTTGCCGGACATGTCGATTACGCCGCGGCAGCTGATCGAACCGGGCGATGTCTTTCTCGTGTGCACCGATGGACTGTGGGGCGCCTTGCGCGACACCGAGATGACACAGCGCTTCGAAGCCCCGGGCGCGACGCTGCGGGACTCATTGTTGGCGCTGGCAGAACTTGCAGTCGCGCGCGGCGGCGCCGGCAGCGACAACACTTCGGCCGTTGCGCTGCGCTGGCTCGGCGATTGAAATTCAAGGAGCGCGCGATCAAATGAGTACCCGGCCAAGCGGACGCAATTCCGATCAGCTGCGCAAAGTGCAGCTGACACGTCGTTTCGGCAAACATGCCGAAGGGTCGGTCCTCATTGAGTGCGGCGATACACAGGTGCTGTGCACCGCGAGCGTCGAAGAAGGCGTTCCGCATTTTCTGCGCGGCAAGGGCCAGGGGTGGGTTACCGCCGAATACGGCATGTTGCCACGAGCCACTCACTCGAGAAGTCCGCGCGAGGCGGCGCGCGGCAAACAAAGCGGCAGAACTCAGGAGATCCAGCGCCTGATCGGCCGCGCGTTGCGCGCGGTAGTTGACCTGAAGGCGCTCGGTGAGCGCACGGTGACCCTCGATTGCGATGTGCTGCAGGCCGACGGCGGTACGCGCACTGCTGCAATTACGGGCGCGTACGTCGCACTGGCGCAGGCCTGCGAGCATCTGGTGCGGCGCCGCGCCATCAGCGCAATTCCGCTGCATGGACAGGTCGCCGCGATATCGGTCGGTATCGTCGGTGGCGCGCCGGTGCTCGACCTTGACTACGCTGAAGACTCACAGGCCGAAACTGACATGAATGTCGTCATGAACAACGGCGGCGCCTACATCGAAGTGCAAGGCACCGCTGAAGGGCACGCCTTCCGCCGCCACGAACTCGATGCACTCCTCAATCTCGCCGCGACCGGCATCACGCAATTGTTCGCGCTGCAGACGCAAAGCCTGGAGAGCGCGCTGCCGTGAGCGGCCGTCGCGTCATTCTTGCGAGCTCAAATTCGGGGAAGTTGACAGAACTCACGGCGCTGCTTGCGCCGCTCGGCTTTGATTTGACACCGCAGCAGGCGCTGGGTATCGAGTCGCCGCCCGAATCCGGCGCTACATTTGTCGACAACGCGTTGATCAAAGCGCGCCACGCCTGCGCACAGCGAGCTTGGCCCGCGATCGCCGATGACTCCGGGATCGAAGTTGACGCTTTGGGCGGGGCTCCGGGGGTACGTTCCGCGCGTTACGCGGGCGAGGGCGCGAGCGATCGCGACAATGTCGCAAAGATGCTGTGCGAACTTGCGGGCGTGCCGGCGGCAGCACGGACTGCACGCTATCGCTGTGTCATCGCGCTGGTGCGCGACGCCAACGATATTGACCCCGTCATTGGCGAGGGCTCATGGGAGGGCCACATTACCGAAGCACCGCGCGGTTCAGGTGGTTTCGGCTACGACCCGATATTCATACCCGCCGGACTTCAGTGCACGGCAGCGGAACTGTCGGCCGCGACCAAGAATGCAATGAGTCATCGAGCCCTCGCACTTAGCGCGCTCGTGGCCCAGCTGCGCGCGGCGACCATTTGATAAGCCCATCCGCCGTGCAGGCGCTGCCGCCGCTCGCGCTCTACGTGCATTTCCCGTGGTGCGTCAAGAAGTGTCCGTATTGCGACTTCAACTCGCATGCACTGAAAGAGGAGCTTCCCGAAGCTCAGTACCTTGCTGCTTTGGAACGCGATCTTGCGGCGCAGTGCGCAGAGGTCGCGGGTCGGCGCGTGCTGTCGATATTCATGGGCGGCGGCACGCCGAGCCTGTTCTCGGCCGCTGCCATCGCGCGCGTATTGGATGCTGCACGAGCGCATCTGAACGTCGCGCCTGATGCCGAAGTGACGCTCGAGGCCAATCCGGGCACCGTCGAGCGCGGCCGGTTCGCTGAATATCGAGCTGCCGGGATCACGCGCGTGTCGTTGGGGGCGCAGAGCTTCGATCAGCGGCAACTCGCAGCGCTTGGCCGCATTCACTCGGTAGCCGAAACTCAGCGTGCCGCAGCCGAGCTGCACGTCGCCGGTCTTTCGAACTTCAACATCGATCTTATGTACGCTTTGCCGGGCCAAGATGTTGCCGCAGCACTGCATGACGTCAATGAGGCGCTGGCACTCTGCCCCACGCATCTATCGCATTACCAGCTGACGATCGAGGCGGGGACCGTGTTCGCCGCGCAGCCGCCGCCGCTGCCAAGCGACGATCGCGCGGCACAAATCCTTGAGGCATGTGAACGGCGCCTTCGCGCAGCCGACTTTGTACAATATGAAGTCTCCGCCTACGCGCGCGCAGGCTTCCGGTGTCAACACAACCTCAATTATTGGAGTTTCGGCGACTACCTCGGCATCGGCGCGGGTGCGCACGGTAAGCTCACCTTGCCGGCCATGGCGGGGATCGTGCGTACGGTGCAGTGGCGCGAACCCAGGCGCTACATGGCCGCCGCGCCAAAGGCGCTCACACGCAACAGCGTGGCGGCGCGCGATGTTCCGTTCGAGTTCATGTTGAATGCGTTGCGTCTGGTGGAGGGCTTCCCGATAGAGTCCTTTGCGCTTCGCACCGGTCTTTCCTGGGGTACGATTGCACCGCAGGTCGCGGACCTCGTGCGGCGTGATCTTTTGACAATCGACAGCAGCGGCTGTCGGCCCACGGCGCTCGGATTTCGGTTTCTGAACGACGTAGTGATGGCGTTTCTGCCACAAAGTCCGGATGCGAGCGAGCCGTCGCCGTTGTCAACTGCGTGTTAGCGCGGAGCTGCCGCTCGTGAGCGCGCTCGTTATACACAGCTCGGCTTGAGGTCTCCCACAAATGAGCCAATTACGTGCTATACCGCTTAAGTCGCGGGATGATGTACGCGTAAAGCATTGAATAACCAAGTACAAATTGGTTGGTCAATAATTAGCCAATGTAATAAATATGCAATTTACGCCGGAAAACGGGCCTTGAAAAACGCAGAAGTCCACAGACTTATGCACAGCTTCTGTGGATAAAGGATGTGTGAAATGACCTGCCGAACATCCGTGGCTCGCCGCGACGCCGATAGCGCTTCAGGGCGCTTGAGAAGCCTGCACCGTGCCGCTAGACTTGCGCCCCTTTTTGCGTCCGCCATCTGTACGACGAGTGACCTATGAAAGCCACGATCCATCCGGAATATAAAGACATGGCCGTGACGTGTGCGTGCGGAAATGCTTTCACGACGCGTTCAACGCTGGGCCAGGATCTGCAGGTTGAGGTGTGCTCGAACTGCCATCCGTTCTACACCGGCAAGCAGAAGATCGTCGACACCGCCGGTCGCGTCGACAAGTTCCGCAAGAAATACGCAGCGACTTCCGCGCGCTAACAGCGCACCACGCCGCGCATCTCGCGCCGCGCATCGCAAGGTCATTTGAGAGACCTTGCGATGGCGCGCGTACGCGCCTTGATTTCGTTCTACGGACCCTGTATCCCTGACCGGCACATGCCGTAGGTTCATCTTCCTGCGCGAGCCTCCATCAGGATGCACTTGCCGTAATGACTGACACGAATTTCGAACTGCGCGACGAGAGTTCCGGCAAGAAAACCGAATTGCCCGTGCTGACCGGAACCATCGGTCCGTCAGTTGTGGATATCTCCTCGTTGCAACGCGATCTGGGCGTGTTCACCTACGACCCCGGGTTCGGCGCCACCGCCTGCACCGACAGCCGCATTACCTACATTGATGGCGATGCCGGCGTGCTTCTTTATCGTGGCTACCCGGTGGAACAGCTCGCTGAAAAGAGCAGTTTCATGGAAGTCGCGTATCTCGTGCTGCACGGGGAGCTGCCGAACAAGAAGCAGATCGATGAGTTCACGGGCAGCATCAGTCATCACACGATGATCAACGAGACCCTGTTGCGCTTTTTCAATGGGTTTCATCACAACGCCCATCCGATGGCAATGGTCTCGGCGGTGGTCTCATCGATGTCGGCGTTCTACCACGACACGATGGACATCTATAACCCGCGACATCGCGAGATCTTCTCGCACCGCATCGTCGCGAAGATCCCGACCATCGCTGCCGCCGCCCACAAGCACTCGCTCGGCCAGCCGTTCGTTTATCCGAAGAACGAGCTTGATTACGCGAGCAATCTTCTGCAGATGTTCTTCGCGGTTCCCTGCGAGCCGTACAAGATCGACCCGGTAGCAGCGCAGGCGCTCGACCTGTTGTTTATCCTGCACGCCGATCACGAACAGAATGCCAGCACCTCAACGGTGCGGCTTGCGGGCAGCACCGGCGCGAATCCGTATG
>DATCBZ010000256.1:0-3837 GCA_036511555.1 Steroidobacteraceae bacterium | reverse complement strand
TCGACACGGCATCGGTGGTTGCAGTCGTGCTGGTGGCGATTGTGGAAGTGGTGATCATCACGAGCCTCTCCGGCTTCACGCTTGATCCGCTGCTGGTGCTGCGTTTGGCGGCGCTGGAGATCGCGCGCAACGCGCTGTGGTTCTATTTCTATGCCATTTTTCTCTACGCGCTCATCTCGATGATCGCCCCGGGTGCCTATACGCCATTTCATTCACTGCTCACGTCGCTGTGCGAACCGGTATTGCAGCCGATTCGCCGCTTGATTCCACCGATTGCTGGAATTGACCTCTCGCCGTTATGGGCCGGCATCGCAATTCAAGCGCTTTTAATCCTGCTGCGCTGACGCGCAGCTCAAACGCGCCAATATCTTAGCTGCGCTTTTGCAACGAGAGTCGAGCGCAAAAAACACCTCTAAAAGCGGGTGCATGACGCCAGAATGCGACGCCCGAAATGCGCAAACCCTGGAAAAAAAGGCATTTGAAGCATGCGTGCGAGTGAGAAATCGCTTGCTAACGCGGCCCCATGTGCTATTTTTCGCGCCGATTCGTTAAGCGCGGCAATGCCGCGCTCACCTGTGACAACGTTGAGGAGTATCGAAAAATGGCGAAAAAAGGTGGCGCACCGACCAAGTCGGAGATCCTTATTCAGATTGCGAAAGACACGAGTCTGTCCCGTAAGCAAGTCGGATCGGTATTCGACTCGCTCGGTGGTGTGATCAAAAAGAGCCTGCGTGGCAATGGACTTTTCACCCTCCCCGGCCTGCTGAAGCTGAAGGTTGTGAAGAAGCCGGCGACCAAGGCGCGTGAAGGCGTCAATCCCTTCACAGGCGAGAAAATGACTTTCAAGGCGAAGCCTGCGAGCAAGAAAGTTCGGGCCGTGCCGTTGAAGAGCCTGAAGGGAATGGTCAATTCCTAAGCGATCCTAAAGTCGAGTCCGTAAGACTTCGAGAAATCCGGGTGCGGTAACTCTCACCCGGATTTCTCACTCTCCCGCGCAACCCCCTGCTGGTGCGCAAAATCCAAAACGACCGCAGCAAGCTTGCGCAGCTGGCCATGAAAGAAATGGCCCACGCCCGGCAGTAATTTCACTGTGGGCGCAGGGTTAAGCTGTGCCGCCCAGTCAATGACCGCGTCAGCCTCGACGAACTCGTCAGCGCCGCCCTGCACGATCAGCCAGGGGCAGGCGGGCACTTTGATATCACTGAGATTGATGAGCTTTACTGCGGGTGCGACGCTGACGAGAAATTTGGGCTCTGTCCTGCCCGCCGCGCGCACGGCAACCGCGCCGCCGAACGAGAATCCACCCAGCCAAAGTGGCAAGTCGGCAAAGCGTTCGCGGCCGGCGTCGACAACGGCGAGCGTGTCTTCAATCTCGCCTACGCCCTCGGCAAATTGTCCGGCACTTGCACCGACGCCGCGAAAATTGAAGCGCAGCGTCGCAGCGCCAAGCTCCGCGAAGCTGCGCGCGAGCGTGTGCACCACCTTGTTCTGCAGCGTACCGCCGTAGAGCGGATGGGGATGACAGACGACGGCGAACGCACGCGCCGGCTCCGCCGTCGGCGTCTCGAGCAACGCTTCAATGGCGCCGGCCGGTCCCGCGAGCGTCAAACGCTGCGCGTGCGGCAAACCTCTATTCGATGCCAAGTAACTCGACGTCAAACAGCAGCGTCGCGCCCGGCGGAATGACGCCGCCCGCGCCGCGCTGACCGTAACCCAGCGCCGGCGGGATGACGAGCATGCGCCGACCACCGACCGCCATGCCGGCAACTCCCTGGTCCCAGCCCTTGATCACCTCGCCGCCACCCAGGCGAAACCGAAACGGCTCGTTGCGATCGCGCGAACTGTCGAACTTTGCGCCTTTGTTATCAGGCGCCTCCTCCACGAACAGCCAGCCGCTGTAGTGCACAACCGCCGTTTGGCCCGCCTTGATGGGAGTTCCGCTGCCAGTCTTGATGTCGGTCATGGTGCGCTCAGTATGATTTTGTCATGGACGCCTGCGAGCCGGATGAGCAGCCGATTCAGCCGCTGTACGTACTCTGCCGGGTTTTGCAGCTGGCCGCCCTCGGCGAGCGATGCCTGATCGTAGAGCAGTTGTGCCAGCTGTGCGAACTGCTCGGCATTTGACTCGCTGTCGAGATATTTCACGATTGGATGAGTGACGTTCAGTTCCAGCACCGGCTTTGAGTCAGGTGCTTTCTGACCGGCAGCTGCCAGCACGCGCCGCATGGTGGTGCGCAAATCATGCTCGCCGAGCACGAGCACTGCGGGTGACTCGGTCAGACGCGTGCTGGGGCGCACCTCGAGCACGCGCTCGCCGAGCGCATCCTTGACGCGCTTCAAGAGGCCCTTGCTCTCCTTCAGCGCCGCATCTGCGTCCTGCTTGTCGGCCTCGCCCGCCAAGGCTCCGAGCTCCAGGTCGCCGCGCGCGGCATCCTTGAAGCGCTTACCTTCAAATTCCTCAACCTGCCCCATGACCCACTCGTCGATTCGGTCTGCGAGCAGCAGCACTTCAATGCCGTGCTCCTTCAGGCGCTCGATATAGGGGCTCGCGCGCGCCGCCTCAATGCTCTCGGCAATGAGAAAATAGATGCGCTCCTGGCCGGGCTTCAGGCGCTCGATATAGCGCGCAAGGCTCACGGCGGCCTCATTGTCCGGCTCGCTGGTGCTGGCAAAGCGCAGCAACGGCAAGAGCTTATCGCGATTGGCAGGATCTTCGGCGACGCCCTCCTTCAGGACCGCGCCGAATTCCTTCCAAAAGGTTTTGTACTTCTCAGGATCGTCCTGGGCGAGGCGCGCGAGCAGGTCGAGTACGCGCTTGGTGAGGCCGCTCTTGATGGCCTCGACCTCCTCATCCTGCTGCAGCAGTTCGCGCGACACGTTCAACGGCAGATCGGAGGAGTCGACGACGCCCTTGATGAAGCGCAGGTACAGCGGCAGAAACTGCTCGGCGTCGTCCATGATGAAGACGCGCTTGACGTAAAGCTTAAGTCCGCGCGCAGCGTCGCGCTGCATGAGGTCAAACGGCGCGCGCGCGGGCACATACAGGAGACTTGTGTACTCGCGCTTGCCCTCGACGCGGTTATGGCTCCAGGCAAGCGGTGCTGTGAAATCGTGGGCGATGTGCTTGTAGAACTCGCCGTACTCATCATCGGTAATATCGGCGCGCGGCCGGGCCCACAGCGCCTTCGCCTGGTTCGTGGTTTCGTATTCAAGCGACGCCGCGCCGGCCTTTTTCATCATCACCGGGAAACCGATGTGATCGGAGTAACGGCGGATGAGTGCGCGCAGGCGATACTCCTCCGCGTATTCCTTGGCGTCGGCTTTCAAATGCAGGATGACCGCCGTGCCGCGCTCGGCGTGCGTCACGGTCTCCACGGTGAAATCGCCATCGGCGCCCGACTCCCAGCGCACGCCGGATTCGGCGGGCATACCCGCCTTGCGAGTCAGGACCTCGACCCGGTCGGCGACGATGAACGCCGAGTAGAAGCCGACGCCGAACTGACCGATGAGCTGTGAGTCCTTCTGCTGGTCGCCCGAGAGGGCGCGAAAGAATTCCGCGGTGCCCGATTTGGCAATCGTGCCGAGGTGGGCGACTGCCTCCTCGCGCGTCATGCCGATACCGTTGTCGCGGATCGTGAGCGTGCCGGCCTTCTCATCGGCGTCCACCCAGATCGCAAGCTCGGAGTCCGTGCCTAAGAGCGCCGGATCGGCGATAGCGGCAAAGCGCAGCCGGTCGTTCGCATCAGAGGCATTCGAGATGAGCTCGCGTAAGAAGATCTCCCGATTGCTGTACAGGGAGTGGATCATGAGCTTCAAGAGCTCGCGCACTTCGGCCTG
>DATCBZ010000255.1:0-3399 GCA_036511555.1 Steroidobacteraceae bacterium | reverse complement strand
TTCTTTACCAAATCGTTCAAGTTCTCGACGCGCAAAACGCAACGGCTGCTCGCATTTGTTCCCCAAGTCACATTCGCAGCCGGGTGCGCTGCGACCGTCAAGTGGTACCGCGAGCACGGGGACTTGGAGACGCACTAGACCATGTGCGGCCTGGCAGGAATCGTCAGCGCGAATCGCGACGGCAGGGAAGCGCTCGACCGGATGCTGCCGGTTATCGCGCACCGCGGGCCAGATGATGAGGGCCGATTCTTAGGTGAAAATGTAGCCCTCGGCCATCGCCGCCTCGCCATCATCGATATCGGCACCGGGCATCAGCCGCTGCATGATGCTTCGCGAACGTTATGGTTGGTCGCCAACGGGGAGATCTACAACTACGTGGAGTTGCGCGCCGGGCTGGAGGCGCGTGGTCACCAATTTCTGACCGCAAGCGACTGTGAAGTCATCCTGCACCTGTATCGCGAATATGGTGAGGACTGCCTGTTGCATTTGCGCGGTATGTTCGCCTTTGCGCTGTGGGACACGCAAAAGCGCCAATTATTCGTGGCGCGAGATCATCTGGGTCAGAAGCCGCTCTTTTATGTAGACGAGAGCAGCTACTTTGCCTTTGGCTCGGAGCTCAAAGCTCTCCTTGCCTTTGATCCGAGCTTGCGCGAGATGAATCTTGAGGCCCTCGATCAGTACCTTGCGTTGCGGCTCATCGCCTCGCCGCGCAGCATGTTCAAGCGCATCCATAAGCTGCCGCCGGGGCATGCGCTGACCGTCAGAGCGGGTGAGCGGGCACGCGTTTGGCGCTACTGGCAACTGCATTACCAGCCCAAGCTTACCGGCTCGGAGGATGCGTTAACCGACGCACTCGAAGCTGAAATGCTTGCCGCGCTGCGCCTGCATCTCGTCAGCGATGTGCGCGTCGGCGCCTTCTTAAGTGGGGGTCTCGACTCAAGCCTCATTGTTGCCATGCTCGCGCGCCACTGTGTGCCACGTGGTTTTCCAACCTTTACGATCAGCATCCCGCACCCAAAGTTTGATGAGGCCCCGTACGCGCAGCAGGTGGCCGACCTCTATGGCACGGCGCACCACGAGGGCAAATTGGTCCCCAATCTGGCGGAATCCCTGCCGGCACTGGTCTGGCACTTGGATGAACCCTCCGACCCGCTCGCCCTTTGCACTTACGAGCTGGCGAAGTTCGCACGGCGTGAGGTCAAGGTCGTGATCGGCGGCGATGGTGGCGACGAGCTGTTCGGCGGCTACGACCGCTATTACGGCTTTCAATACGCCGGAAGTTATGCGCGCGTTCCCGGCGTGATACGGCGTCGCGTATTCGAACCGTTGCTAAAGCGGGTACCCGAAGGTGGCTGGTATAAAAGTCGCGGTCACCAGATGCGCTGGCTGCATCGCATGTCCTTCTTGGACGGCGGCAAGCGCTACGCCGGCAGCCTCTCTTATTTTTACTTCGATGAGAACATGCGCGCGAAGCTATTGTCGGCCGACTCGCGAGCGGCACTTGGATCGTTTGACGCCGAGAGCTGCATTCGCGAGCCGTTTGACCGTCTCCAGGGTGAGAATCTCGACCGGATGTTGTACGCAGACGCTGAGGTAAGGCTCCCCGATCACCCGGTAATGATCACCGACCGCATGACCATGGCCCACGGTCTTGAGGCACGCAGTCCATTCATGGATCACAAGCTCGCCGAGTTCTCTGCGCGCTTGCCCTGCTCGCTAAAAGTCCGGGGCAGCAAACTGCGCTATCTGCAACGCAAACTTGCCGCACGCTATCTGCCGCAGTCATTGTTACAGCGCCCCAAGCAGGGCTTTGCGTCCGCGCTGCCTTACCTGTTGCAGAACGAGTACCGGCGTCTGTATGCAGGTTTCCTTCCGACCTCGCAGTTGGTAGGCGATGGCATCCTAAGCGGTGCGCCGATCAATGCTCTGTTGGATGCGCATCTCGCCGGCAACGCTGACCACGGCAACCGCCTCTGGTTGTTGCTCAACGCCGAGGTTTGGTATCGGATGTACATCAAGGGCACGCCGGTCGAGGATTTGCGCAGCGCGCTGCGCTAGTGGCAAAGCTCTCGCGGATATCGACCCGTCCCCTAAGCGCGCAGACGCATTATTAAATGATCTGCGAGGCGCAGAGACAACGCAGCGATACTAAGCGATGGCTGCATCCCGCCGCCGGTGGCAAAGACCTCGGACCCACACACGAACAGGTTCGGCGACTCGTGTACGCGTAAGTCCTTGTCGACCACGCTTGTACGCGGATTTTGTCCAGTGCGGCAGGCACCTTGATGATGCCTTGACCAGGCAACCTCGGCTTCGTGAATGCTGGTCGCTCCCACATTCGGCAACCAGCTGCGAATGAGTGTGCGAGCCTGCTCCAGTAGGGCCAGATCCTCCTCCGAAAAATTGAATATCAGATGGCCAATCGGGCGGCCGAACAGGTCCCGTTTCGATTTCGATAGTGTGATTCGATTTGCCAAGGAGATCTTCATCTCGGTACTGGCGCCGACGTAGAACGCAGCCTTGGCGACACGCCCGAACGCAGAGGCTATATTTCGGGGCAAATTCGCCACATGAAACGGCAAGATGTGGTTCGGAAGAAGCCACGCTTGGCGAAATGCCGGAACGATAGCGCCAAGCCCCTGCGCGCGGAAAGTGTTGTAGAACTGATGTGTGCGAGCGATCTTATTGGTCGGCACCAGCGTTCCCCAAGAATGGGGAATACGCATATAGAAGCCGACATTGGGATGTTCGTTGAAACCGCGGCCGACCATGTCGTTCGAATTACCGACGCCGTTTGGAAAAGCCTCAGAAGCGGAAAGGAGCAGCAAACGCGGCGACTCGAGCCCACCGCAACACACGACGAATAGGCGTGCGCGTGCCGTACCGGTCGCTCCGTCAAGGGTCGAGACGTCGGCCCCCGAAATGGTCTGGTCCGCACCGGCGATCAATCGCTTGACGGTAACCCCGGAGACCAGAGTGCCGTGTCCGCTGCGCAGAAACTCAGGCAAGATTTCGCGCTGAACGTTAAAGATCCGAAGGGTCTTGGTAGGCGTCGCGGTCGCCGTGTCTTCCACCTCCACGTCAAAACGGGCGCAAAGCTCTTTCAAAAGCGAGATATCCGGCGAACCCGGAACCGGCAGTGGACCCTTGCGCGGCGGCGCGAAACGCGTGCGCTGCCCGCCACGTACCCGCAGCAATCGCTCGGCGACGTCGTAATATGAATCAAGGTCCGCATAGCCGAACGGCCAGGGATTGTCGGGTGGCGTATAAGCATGCCGTTCGAAATCCGAGGGGTGCAGCCGCTCACAGCGACCAGTCCAGAAATTCGAATTTCCGCCAACGATGCGCGACGTGGTAAGCGCGAGCGGATAGTGGGTGTCGCCCGTGTACTCGTATTCG
>DATCBZ010000254.1:0-5370 GCA_036511555.1 Steroidobacteraceae bacterium | reverse complement strand
ACATGAGAGCTTCGATCTCGGCAACCCGCGCAGGATCGGGACAGAAGAACGGATTCTCGGCGGCGAACGCAGGATCAACCGCATCAAGCTTAAGATCGCCGATGCGGGACAGATAGCCGTAAATCCGCACGCCGAGGCGCTCGGCCAGATACTTGCGCGCAATGGCGCCGGCCGCAACCCGCATCACCGTCTCGCGCGCTGAGGAGCGGCCGCCACCCCGATAGTCACGCAGGCCATACTTCTGCTGATAGGTGTAATCGGCGTGCCCGGGGCGGAAGCGATCCTTGATCTTTTCATAATCGCGCGAACGCGCATCTGTGTTGTCTATCAGGATGCCGATGGGTGTGCCGGTAGTGCGGCCTTCAAACACGCCCGACAAGAGCTTCACCTGGTCGCCCTCGCGGCGTTGGCTCACGAAATGCGATGTGCCGGTGCGGCGCCGGTCGATGTCGAGTTGCAGATCTGCTTCGCTCAAGGCAAGGCCTGGCGGACAGCCATCGACGACGGCGCCCATAACCGGCCCGTGACTTTCGCCGAAGGTGGTTACGGCAAAGAGCTTGCCGATCGTGTTACCCGGCATGGAGCTCCTCCGCCGTCAATAAAAAAACCCCGCCGCCGCCGCGCTCGAATGTAAGCCACGTAAACGGCAATCGCGGAAACGCGCGCCGCACCGCGTGCTCGGTGTGGCCCACCTCAACCACGAGAATGGCGCGCGGCTTAAGGAAGCGCGCCGCCTCACGCAGAATAATGCGAATTGAGTCGAGCCCCCTCTTGCCGGCAGCCAGTGCCATCCGCGGTTCGTATCCGTACTCGGCCGGCAACCCATTTAGCTCGCGTGCCCCGACGTAGGGCGGATTGCTGACAATGATATCGTAGCGCGCGCGATGCAGCGCACTGAAATGGTCCGATTGTACGAGCCGTACGCGACGCGCTACATGGTGTGCGCGCACATTGATGCGCGCCACCGCGAGCGCCTCGGCGCTGATGTCGAGCGCATCGATTCGTGCCTTGGGAAACGCATGCGCACAGGCAATTGCAATGCAACCGGAGCCGGTGCCGAGGTCGAGGACGCGGCGCACGCGCGCAGGCTCGATCCACGGAGTGAAGCGCCGCTCGATGAGTTCCGCCAATGGCGAGCGCGGAATGAGCACGCGCGCATCCACATGGAAGTTAAGTCCTGCAAAACCGCTTTGGCCGATGAGGTAGGCCGCGGGCATACGCTCGCGAATGCGTCGATCGATCAGCCCCTTGACCGCTAGCCGGGCGCGCACACCCACGCGCCGCGCATAGCTTGCAGCGCTGCCCGGACGCGCTTCACTCAGGGCGTGCCAAACGAGTGCCGCGGCCTCATCCGCGGCGTTATCGGTACCGTGGCCGAAGTAAACCCGTGCGCGCCGCAGGCGCCGCGCACTCGCCGCAATCAGCGCGCGGACCGTTAGCGTGCGTGCGCTGTGAGATGATTCGCTCATGATGCTTCGACGTTCATGGATTGCTTGGGGTCTCGCCGCCGCCTGTGCCGCGCTTGCAGGGTTTTGGGTTGCGCGCCAAGTTGACAGCGCCCCGCTGCAGCTGGCAAGCGGCACGTGGTTTCCGCAGCCGCGCGCAATCGGGGCGCTTACGCTTACGACACAAACCGGCCAGCCGCTGACGGAGCGCGATCTGGCCGGCCATCCGACGCTCGTGTTCTTTGGCTTTACGCATTGCCCGGATGTTTGCCCGACCACCCTCGCACGCCTCGCCGAGATCAAAAAGGCCGCGGCGTTACCGGATCTGCGGGTGCTGTTTGTGAGCGTCGATCCGGGCCGCGACACGCCCGCGGTGCTCGCACCCTACGTGCGCGCCTTCGATCCCGATTTTATCGGTGCGACGGGCGATGCGGGCGAGATCACCAGGATTGCGCAAAAATTCGGTGTCGCCGTAGCGCGCATTGATCTGCCCGGCGGCGACTACATGATGGACCACTCCGCAGCGGTGTTTCTGCTCGACCGTCACGCACAAATCGTCGCCGTGTTCACGCCCCCATTTGAGGTGCCGCCCTTCGCTGAGGACCTACGGCACATCGAATCTCGATTGCGCGGCTGATGCCAGTCGCGCCATCGGACGCCAAAGCCCGACCAACCCTGGGCGCGCGTCTGTTTGTCCTCATGCAATATCTGCTGCCGCAGCATGCCCTGTCGCGGCTCGTCCTGCGCGCCACGCGCAGCGCGCGCCCCGGCCTAAAAAACTACCTCATCGCAAATTTTGTCGCCCATTTTCGCCCCGACATGAGCGATGCGCGGCAATCCCTGCCGCATGCCTACGGCACGTTCAACGCGTTCTTCACGCGTGCACTGCGGCCGGAGGCGCGGCCGATTGCACCCGATCCGGACATCATAGTCTCGCCGGTCGACGGCACCATCAGTGCCATGGGCCGCATTCACGGCAGCGAACTGCTGCAGGCAAAAGGTCATGGCTATTCGCTGGCCGCGCTGTTGGCAGGCGCGCCCGACATCTGCGCGCGCTTCGTCGATGGAAATTTTGCAACGTTGTATCTTGCTCCATACAACTATCACCGCATCCACATGCCCTATGGCGGCACGCTCAAGCAAGCCTGGTACGTTCCCGGCCGGCTTTTCAGTGTCAATGCCACCACGGCAGCGGGCGTGCCCGGACTATTTGCGCGTAACGAGCGCATCGTGTGCCTATTCGAAGACGGGGCTTTCAGCTTTGCGCTCGTGCTGGTAGGCGCCCTCTTCGTCGGCAGCATGACCACGGCCTGGCACGGCGAGGTCACTCCGCGAACGCGCCGTGCCTGCGAACTTAAAGGCGCACCGGGCGCAAGCCTTAAGCTGCCCAAAGGCGCTGAGTTCGCGCGCTTCAATATGGGATCGACAGTCATTGTGCTGCTGCCGCCCGGCCAGGCGGAATGGAACGCGGCACTC
Organism: Steroidobacteraceae bacterium; assembly: GCA_036511555.1. GTDB lineage: Bacteria > Pseudomonadota > Gammaproteobacteria > Steroidobacterales > Steroidobacteraceae > PALSA-1196. Next base: position 2,449 of record DATCBZ010000254.1, on the reverse strand, counting down.
ACCGAGGGCAGTCGCGTCAAAGTGGGGCAGCCCCTCGCGCGACGGCGCAGCACGTGAGCGACATGCCGTGGCGTCCGAGCGCGTCGCGCGCCGTGCTCGAGCGCCGTGCGACGCTGCTCGCCGCGGCGCGGCGTTTCTTCGCGGCGCGCGCGGTGCTGGAGGTGGATACGCCTTTCCTCGTCAACCATGCGGTGAGCGACGTGCACCTGCATTCAGCAACAGTGGCATTTGCGGGCGCGCCCACGCACTTTCTGCACACCTCGCCCGAATACGCCATGAAGCGCCTTCTGGCCGCCGGCAGCGGCGACATCTTTCAAATTTGCCATGTGGTGCGTTCTCTTGAACGCAGTCGCATTCACAACCCGGAGTTCACGCTCCTCGAGTGGTATCGCATCGGCTACTCGCTTGCCGACCTCATGAGCGAAGTGGAGGCGCTGCTAAGGGAGATCGCAGCGCCGCTCGCGGCCGGCGCGACCGAACGCATCACCTATCAGGGCGTTTTCCAGCGCGTACTGGCGCTCGATCCTCTTTCTGCAAGCCTATTCGAGCTTGCGGCGGCGGCCGCAAGCACGGGTTTCGTGCGTGGCGCCGCCGCTTGCGATGTGTCGCGCGATGACTTACTAGATTTCCTGATGGGCGCCGTCATCGGACCAGGTCTCGGTCATGATGGCCTGGTCTTCGTACATGGCTATCCGGCATCACAGGCGGCACTGGCACGCCTTGATCCGCAAGATGCGCGCGCGGCGCAGCGCTTTGAGCTTTATCGTAATGGCGTCGAGCTCGCAAATGGCTATCACGAACTTACCTCTATTGTGGAGCAGCGTGCCCGCTTCGAGTCGGATAATGCCGAACGGCGGCGCCGCAGCTTAGCGCCCGTCGCTATCGATGAGAATTTCATGGCGGCGCTGGCGAGCGGACTGCCCGATTGCGCCGGCGTTGCGTTGGGGTTTGATAGGCTGCTGATGCGCGTAACCGCAGCCGAGTGTATCGATGAAGTTATCGCCTTTCCAACCGAGCGCGCCTGAAGGAGCCATGCGGTGAGTCACGTCGGTACCCGCTACGAGTTCAAAGACAAGCCTTCCGACTACGCAAGTCTTGCGCGCGAGCTTACGAGTCTGCTCGCCGGCGAAACGGATCTCATTGCCAACGCTGCCAACATGACGGCGCTCATCTTTGACGCCGTGCCGCGTCTTAACTGGACCGGCATCTATTTTCTCAAGAACGCCGATCTTGTCGTCGGGCCGTTCCAAGGCAGGCCCGCCTGCGTGCGCATCGCGCTCGGCACGGGAGTCTGCGGTAAGGCCGCCCGGCAACGCATAACCATCGTCGTGCCGGACGTTGACCAATTTCCCGGCCACATTGCCTGCGATGCCGCGTCGCGCTCCGAGATTGTCATCCCGCTCATCGTGCGCGATGCGTTATTGGGCGTACTCGATATCGACAGCCCGGAGCTGGCGCGCTTCGATGCCGCCGACCGCGAGGGTCTTGAGCGTCTCGCCAGTATCTTCGTGGCAAGCGTCACGGCGGAGCGCCTCGCGTAGCGATGCGAGACACCAGCAGGGGATATGTCGCGGCGCTCGCCGCGTTCGTCTTTTGGGGGTTTCTCCCGCTTTATTTCATGCCCCTGCACGATGTGCCGGCGGTGCAGGTCGTTGCGCATCGCGTCGTTTGGTCGTTTGCTCTGGTGTTGGGCGCGATGGCGCTGCGCGGGGAGTTGGGAGAGATTCGCGCAACTCTGGTCGATAGCGGCGTCCTCGTGCGTCTGTTGGGGTCCGCAGCCTTCATCAGCATCAACTGGATCATGTACGTTTGGGCAATCGCACACGGTCACGTTGTTGATGCGAGTTTGGGTTACTTCATCACGCCGCTGGTGAATGTACTGATGGCGGTCGTCGTGCTCTCGGAGCGGCTGAATCGCCTGCAATGGACGGCCGTAGCGCTCGCCGCCCTGGGCGTCACCTATCTGACGCTCGAGACGGGCGAGTTGCCGTGGATCTGCCTCACGCTCGGATTTTCCTTCGCCACCTACGGCCTTATCCGCAAGATCGTGCACGTGGAGGCGCTCGCGGGTCTCGCCACTGAAACGCTGCTGCTGATGCCACTTGCGCTCGGCTATCTCATTTGGTGCGAAGCGGCGGGCAGCGCTGCACTCGGGCATGCGAGTCTGGAAATCGATGCGCTACTCATTGGCAGTGGACCCGTCACGGCAACAACCTTGTTCTTGTTTGCCTACAGTGCACGGCGAATTCCGCTCTCCACCCTCGGAGTGCTGAACTACATCGCCCCGACCTTGCAGCTTGCCTGTGGCGTATTCATCTTCCATGAACCCTTCGGCCGCGCGCATGCGATCGGTTTCGCTCTCATCTGGACGGCGCTTCTGCTCTATGCGGGCGATGGGTTGTGGCGGGCGCGGCCGCAGACATAGAAACGCCGCGGCAAGCCGGGCACC
>DATCBZ010000253.1:0-5046 GCA_036511555.1 Steroidobacteraceae bacterium | reverse complement strand
CCTTGGGGATTACGCAGCTGCAGACACGAGTTGACGTCGTCGGGGTCGAGCGTTTGCGGGCAAACGGGGCCCGAAGAATCACCCATGTTGGAATAGCCGCTCGTGAAGTGCAGGAAGTTTGTGTCTTGGGAGGTGAGCGCTGCGGCCGAGCCGCGCAACTGCGTTACATAGGTTGCGTACAACAGCTTCGATGCTGATGCGACTGCGAGCTTGGTGGTGACGAGTACGGGTGCGCCGGTTGAGTCCGCACCCTGGCTGCCGCTGACGAGCGGACCGTTCTGATCGCCGATTTCCCAGTAGTACGGCATGATGTCTGCGCCGCACTGAGCGTTGTTCGCCACGGTCGCCTTGGCAGCGGACACGCTCGTCGCCGTCGGCACCGCTCCCGCCGTTGTCACCGTCAGCTGCGCTGAACCGGCCGATGCGGTCGTCACGCCGGACGCGGTGTCGGTGGCGCTGATGGTCGCGGTGTTACCGATGGCAGCGTTGGCCGCGACCGTGACGACACCCGACGCGCTGACGCTCGCCACGTTGACGTTGGATGAGCTAAAGGTTTCGCTGCTGGGCGGCAGAACCGCGGTAGAACCATCGCTATGCGTGGCCGTGACCGTGAGTTGCTCGCTGGCACCGGGCGCCAAGCGCAAAATGGACGGTGATAGCGTAATCGACTCGAGCGTTGGTGCAATCGCAGAGCTACCGCCGCCCCCGCAGGAAGCGGCGAGCAGCGCGGAGAGCAGCAAGGGCCAAGAGCGTACGATCTTGTTATTCATTAGCGAAATCTCTCCTGGTCGTAGCGGCGGGCCCCCGGAACCGGCCGGCATATTGAGTACGGAGGGGTTGACCGCGACTCGGATCGCAATAGGCGCGATTCCGGCATCGCTATAGCCTGTTCGCGATATTAAGTAACGTGCGATGAGCGCGTACGTTGACACGAGGGCTGTTCCTTAACTGATCGTGAGTCCCCGAATCGAGCGGCACTGCGCTGATGTCGATGGCGCCTGCCTGGACGCTGCTGCCGCGACCGTGTCCTTAGAATGCTCCACCGCCCTCATAGGTTGCCCGATATGTAAAAAATTCGCCGCTTCGTGCTGGCGCCGCCTGCCCGTCGTTGCCGTCTTGATGACCGGCAGGGTGCCCGCTGTGTTGCGCTGACTGGTTAGACGGCGGCGCCGTGCGGCGTTTTGTTATTCAGGGCCACTTTCGGGACCTACCATCCGGATCGTTACGCGTGTCGGAGACTGATTCGATCTGATCTTGCCGCAGGTGAAGCTGCCCGGGCCCAGCCGGTTAGCCAGGACCGAAGCTCACCCGTGCGCGCGATCGTTGGCCGGCCACTTAGCTTTTTCGGGAGTAATGCATCGCGCGTGGGATGAGCGCGCTCGCTGCTAACCGATCGCGAGTCAGACGAAATGGCTGCGTGCACGGCAAAGCTCGTGTCTCGTATCAGCGGCGCGGGAAGCCCGTTGCCGGCAGGCGCTCCGCGACGCGAACGAGGATCGCAATTGCACGAACTTGGCGCCGGCAATTGTCGGGCAGATCGGTTTCTCACCGTCGCGGCTTCCGGGTGCTGCCATGACACCGTCGCAGTTGTACGACAAAAATCCGCCGCTGCGATTGATGCAGCTTTGAGCACACGCGCGGCAACTGCTGAGCTTCGGAAAATCGAGCTTGCTTGATGAGCCGTCACGTCTGCGGATTATTTACCGCTGACGCGCAGCGCATTGGCGCCGCTTGATTGCACCTGCGCTGCAATCACGATGTAACGCTCCCGCTGCAGATTAATCTTCTCGGGATAACATCTTGCGTTCGACAGTTCATTTCGTGCGCTAACATTGCGTGTCACGAAGTGTCTTCAAATTCCGATGTATCGCAGTGAGTTCGAGGAGCCATCATGGCCGCGCACGAGCAAAGAGTTTGCGCCGCGCAGGCCGCCGCGGCCGAAATCGCTCAGCGCGCGAAGCTGCGGGGAAAACTGTTCGAACGGCGAAGCTTGTTTTGAGATGACGTCACGGCATGCTGGTTTTGTCGGTCAATGGCGACAGTTTCTCGCGCAGCACTGCGATAGCGCGCGAACTGTCAAATTGCCCCGCAGTCGTGCACAGCGCAAGCACTTGCGGTTTTTCATAAGTCTGGAAAAAAATTGGCATCGCTTCGGTAGCGCACGAAATTATCGCGGCGCTATGTAAAAAAGATCGCACATTGCAGTGATAAGGTCAGAAAACTTGCCAGCCAAAATGATAGATTGTCGCGGGGAAACAGCGCTCCTCAAGGCGCGGCAAGAAAATGCGTTATGTCATCTCAAGGTACATGTTGGTGGTTTCGGCGCTTCGTGCGGAAATGCCTGTAATCACATCGATTTATGCTGCTCACACGCGAGGAGCATTAGCACGATTCATGCAATCAAATACGTTTTGAAAATCTAAGAAGTAAGGACGGGATGGTCGAATTCACCACATTTGTGTTTACACCAGCAGGCTGTGCCGACGCGGCGCTTGCGATCGCTGCATGTCGCGCGGGTGGCGTGGGCGTTCTAAACGGCGAACTGGCGACTAATCCGGTAGCGCTGACGGCGGCCTTGGAAGGTCTTGCAAAGAACGCGGACGCTGCATATGGCGTCAAACTCGACAGCACAGATGATGTTTTGGTTGCAGCGCTTCGTGCGCACGCACAGGGCGGACTAAAATGGCTGATCCTGGATGCTGAACTTCTCGGCGCCAGCGAATTACTGATACACGACGTACGTGCAGCAGGCGTGCGCGTTCTTGCCGAAGTGAAATCCGCTGATTGGCCGGCGCGCGCACTTGAGCCGTGGGTCGACGGGTTGCTCATCAAGGGCAATGAGGCGGGCGGCTTCGTCGGCGAAGACAGTAGCTTCATCCTGCTGCAGAAGTGGCGGCAACGAACCGCTTTGCCGCTCTACGTCCGCGGCGGTATGACGCCGCACGTTGCCGCAGCGTGCGCAGCCGTTGGAATCGCCGGTGGCGTGCTCGATTCGCAGCTCCTGCTGATGGATGAAGTGCGGCTGCCGGAGACGCTGCGCACGTTGCTCGGCAATCTCTCAGGAAGCGAAACGATTGCGGTCGGGCACGGCGAATTGGGCGAGTATTTTCGCCTGCTCGTGCGTCCGGGCCATGTCGCAGCGCGCCAATTCGTGACCGAGGGATACGGGCTGCGCTACGACGAACTGCGCAAGCACGTGCACGGGCGCGCGTCGTGGCAAACGCCCGCAAGTGCCTACCTGCCGATCGGCCAAGACGTTGCGTTCGCTGCGACCTGGCGCAAGCGCTTCGGCTCCGTAGCTGCTGTGCTGCGCGCAATCGATCTTGCCATCGCGGATCACGCACGCATGGCTCAAAAATACCAGGCGATCGGCGAAGGCGCACCGCTCGCGCGTGCGCTGGGCGTGCGCTTTCCGATTATCCAGGGACCGATGACGCGCGTTTCCGATACCGCTGAATTCGCGCGCGCGGTCGCCGAGGGCGGCGCCCTGCCGATGGTGGCTTTCGCCGTGATGAAGGGACAGCCGCTAGAGGATTTGCTGCGGCGTACAGCGGAGCTCTTGGAGAGGCGCCCGTGGGGCATTGGTCTCCTCGGCTTTGCGCCGCAGGAGCTTATTGACGAGCAGCTCGCGATAGCGGCGCGCTTTGCGCCGGACTACGCCATCATCGCGGGCGGGCGCCCCGATCAGGCAGTGCAACTCGAGCAGGCGGGCGTGCCGACGTTCCTGCACGTGCCGTCGGCGAATCTGATCCCCACCTTCCTTCAGGAAGGCGCACGGCGCTTTATTTTCGAAGGCCGCGAATGCGGCGGGCACATCGGACCGCTGTCGAGCTTCGTCCTGTGGAGCTCGATCGTCGACCGGGTGCTCGCTGAACTTGCCCCCTGCAAAGTGCGCGGTGAGGAGCTTGAACTCGTGTTCGCGGGCGGCATTCACGATGAGGTTTCCTCGGCGATGCTGCAGGTAATGATTGCGCCGCTTGCTGCCGTCGGCGCAAAAGTCGGCATTCTCATGGGCAGCGCGTATCTCTTCACGAAGGAAATTGTGGCCAGCGGCTCGATCGTGGGTCAGTTCCAGCAGGAAGTGCTCGACTGCGAACGCACCGTGAACCTCGAGTCGGGAGTCGGACATGCGAGCCGCTGCGCCTACACGCCTTTCGCGCGCGACTTTTTTCGCCAGCGCAGCGAACTGCTGCGCAGCGGCATCCCCGCGGATGAAGGCCGGCGGCAGCTCGATGAGCTGATTCTGGGGCGGCTCAGAATCGCATCGAAGGGCAGAAAGCGCGACGCGACGCACGGGATTCAGCCTGTTGCGGAAACCCAGCAGCACGAGGAGGGCATGTACATGCTCGGCCAGGTGGCGACGTTGCGCAGCCGCGTGACGGACATCCAGTCGCTGCATGACGAGGTCACTGTCGGCGCGGCGACGCTGCTGCACGCATCAGTCGAGCGCTCGCAAGATTCACTCACCGAGCCTGCACGCGCGGAACCTGCGGACGTTGCCATCGTGGGAATTGCGTGCGTGCTGCCTAAGGCGAATACGACGCGCCAGTATTGGGAAAATATTTTGGCCAAGGTGGATGCGATCACCGAAATTCCGACGCATCGCTGGGACTGGCGCCTGTACTTCGATGCCGACCGCGATACCAAGGACAAGATCTACTCGAAGTGGGGCGGATTTCTCGACGATCTGCCTTTCGACCCGACCAAGTACGGCATGCCGCCGAAGTCGATCGAATCGGTTGATCCCATGCAGCTCATGGGATTGGAAGTTGCGCAGCGCACACTCGTCGATGCGGGCTATCACGACAAGCCGTTCGATCGCGAGCGCGCATCAGTCATCATCGGCGCGAGTGGTGGAATCGGTGACGTCGGCATGCAGTATGGGCTGCGCTCCGAGCTGCCACGCTTCAGCGGCGATCTGCCCGTCGCTCTGGCAGCGCGTCTGCCGGAGTGGACCGAAGATTCCTTCGCCGGAATTCTCCCTAACGTCGCCGCCGGGCGCATCGCGAACCGGCTGAATTTCGGCGGCATGAACATCACTACTGA
>DATCBZ010000252.1:0-5574 GCA_036511555.1 Steroidobacteraceae bacterium | reverse complement strand
CCGCCGCCATTCCCAAGCGGCTTAAGCTGCGTGACATTCTGGCAGAGCTCGAGAGGATCTACGCCGGCACCATCGGCGCCGAATTCGCACACGTTTCGGATTCGCAGGAGCGGCTATGGCTGCAGGATGAGTTCCAGGCCGGCCGTGTCGGCCACAATTTAAGTACCGCGGAGCGGCGCGACCTGTTGTGGCAGTTGACCGTGGCGGAGGGTTTGGAGCGCTATCTGCACACGAAATACGTCGGCCAGAAGCGCTTCTCGCTGGAGGGCGCGGATGCATTCATTGCCTTGCTGGATGATCTCATCCAGCACTGCGGGGTTGCGGGCGTTGAGGAAGTGGTAATCGGCATGGCGCATCGCGGCCGGCTGAATGTACTCGTCAACCTGCTCGGCAAGTCGCCCTCTGTCATGTTCTCCGAATTCGAGGGCAAATCCGACGTCATACCGGCCCGCGGTTCGGGCGATGTGAAGTATCACAAGGGATTCTCCGCTGACCTGCGTACCTCGGCCGGCAATGTGCATGCGGTGCTCGCCTTCAATCCTTCGCACCTGGAAGTGGTCGATGCCGTGGTCGAAGGTTCGGTTCGAGCCCGTCAGGAACGACGCGGCGACGTCCGCGGCGAGCGCGTGCTGGCACTCCTTGTCCACGGCGATGCGGCGTTTGCAGGCCAGGGCGTGGTGATGGAAACGCTGCAGCTGTCACAGGCGCGCGGCTTCTACACGGGGGGCACGATCCACGTCGTGATCAACAATCAGGTGGGATTCACCACCGCCGACGTGCGTGATGCGCGCTCGACGATCTATTGCAGCGATATCGCGAAGATGCTGGAGGCGCCCATCTTTCACGTCAACGCCGACGATCCGGAGGCCGTCGTGTTCGTGGCGCGGCTTGCGCTGCAGTACCGCGTGCACTTTCACAAGGATGTCGTCATCGACCTTGTGTGTTACCGGCGGCACGGGCACAACGAGGCCGACGAGCCGGCCGCGACTCAGCCGCTCATGTATCGCGCGATTCGCGCGCACCCGACGGTGCGCGAAATCTATGCCGCGGAGCTGGTGAAAGAAGGAGTTCTCACCGAAGGCGAAGCTTCCGGAATGGTCGAGCAGTATCGGCAGGGACTGGATGAGGGCCGTCCGCAGGCGCGCGCGTCGCTCGGCATGATAGGCAACAAATACACCGTCGACTGGAATCAGTACCTGCAGGTTGACTGGACCGAACGCGTGCAGACTGCGCTGCAGATGCGGCGCTTGCGCGCGCTCGGGCAGCGCATCGTCACGGTCCCTCCGGAATTCACCCTGCAGCCGCGCGTGGCGCACGTCATGGCTAACCGCAGCCGCATGATCGCGGGCGACATGCCCCTTGATTGGGGATGTGCGGAGACTCTGGCCTACGCTGCGCTTCTCGAGGACGGCTTTGCCGTACGTCTCACGGGCCAGGACAGCGCGCGCGGCACCTTCTTCCACCGCCATGCGGTGCTGCACGATCAAGCAAGCGACCGCACCTACATACCCCTGCAGCATGTCGCCGAGCGTCAGCCGCGCTTCGAAGTCATCGATTCGGTCTTGTCCGAAGAGGCCGTTATGGGCTTCGAATATGGCTATTCGACAACCGAGCCGAACACGCTCGTGATTTGGGAGGGTCAGTTCGGCGATTTTGCGAACGGTGCGCAGGTGGTCATCGATCAGTTCATAAGCTCCGGTGAGGCCAAATGGGGCAGAGTGTGCGGATTGGTGCTGTTTCTGCCGCATGGCTATGAGGGCCAGGGTCCGGAACATTCATCCGCACGGCTTGAGCGTTTTCTGCAGCTGTGTGCCGAGACCAACATGCAGGTCTGCGTGCCCTCGACCCCTGCGCAGATGTTCCATGTATTGCGGCGCCAAATGCTACGTACCTTCAGAAAGCCGTTGATCCTGATGACGCCGAAGAGCCTGCTGCGCCACGAACTATCGGTTTCGTCCCTGCAAGAGTTCACGCGTGGTGGCTTTGCCACCGTGATCGGCGAGATTGATGAGATTGCGGTCGAGCCGGTGCGCAGGGTCGTGTTCTGTGCGGGCAAAGTCTATTTTGACCTCTTGAGGGCGCGTCGTAAGGAGAGCATGCAGGACGTCGCCCTGGTGCGCATCGAGCAGCTCTATCCGTTTCCCGGCGAGGAGTATGCCGCGGTGCTGCGCCGCTATCCCAACGCCCGCGAGATTGTCTGGTGCCAGGAGGAACCGCAGAACCAGGGGGCGTGGTATCAGATCCGGCATCGCCTGCAGGAATTTGCAGGCCCGCGGCGCGAGGTACTGTACGCGGGACGAGCTTCAGCCGCCGCACCTGCGACCGGGCTTATCAAAGTACACGAGGCCGAACAGCAAGGCATCGTGCAGGCGGCCCTGCATGCGAGTGCCGCGGCGCCGACCGATGAGGAGGCGATTCCCAAGGCACTGCCCGCACCCCCGGCCGCCCTGAGGAAGCGATCATGACGACTGAAATCCGCGTGCCGCAGTTACCCGAATCCGTAGCCGACGCGATTCTCGTCACCTGGCACAAGCGGCCGGGCGATGCGATACGGCGCGATGAGAATCTTGCCGATCTTGAGACAGATAAAGTCGTGCTCGAGGTGCCGGCGCCCCAAAACGGGGTGATGGGCGCGATTACGGCGGTGGCCGGCAGCACGGTGACGAGCGGGCAGTTGCTGGCCGTCATCGAAGATGCGGGCGCGACAGCCGCTGCGGTACCGGCGCCCAAAGTAGCTGCGGTGCCGGCCGCGGCAGCCGTGCCGGCCCCGGAACGGAGCTCTGCCCCGGCGGCGGTGGCCGGCAAGGCCGACGACAGCCGCTTAAGTCCCTCAGTGCGACGCCTGGTGGAAGAGAATCGGCTGGATCCTGGCGCCATTGCAGGCTCTGGCAGGGATGGGCGGGTCACAAAGTCCGACGTCGTAGAGTTTCTGGATAAGAGAAAGTCGCCCGCGCCCGCCGTCGCTGCGGCAGCGCTTGCGCCGCGCGCGCCGAAAACCGATGGCCCCGGCGGGCGTGCTGGCCCGCCTAGCGGGCGTGCCGAGCGGCGCGTTCCGATGACGCGTCTGCGGCAGCGGATCGCCGAGCGCATGGTGCAAGCGCAGGCATCCCAGGCGCTCCTGACATCGTTCAACGAGGTCGACCTCAGCGCCGTGCAGGAACTGCGCGCGCGCTACAAGGAGAGCTTCGAGAAGGCCCACGGCGCAAAGCTTGGCTTCATGTCCTTTTTCGTCAAGGCCTCGATCGCGGCGCTGAAGCGCTTTCCCATTGTCAATGCATCCGTTGATGGCAGCGACATTGTCTATCACGAGTTTTACGATATTGGCGTCGCAGTCTCGACCGAGCGTGGATTGATGGTGCCGATCGTGCGCGACGCCGACGCCAAGAGCTTCGCCGCGATCGAGCGGGAGATCACAGGCTACGCTGCGCGCGCCCGCGAAGGCACGATGGCGATTGAGGATCTCACCGGTGGCACGTTCACACTGACGAACGGCGGGGTATTCGGCTCGCTCATGTCAACGCCCATTGTCAATGCGCCGCAGAGCGCGATTTTGGGCATGCATAAGATCCAGGAACGAGCGATGGTGGTGGACGGCGCGATCGTAGCGCGCCCCATGATGTATCTTGCATTGACCTACGACCATCGCATCATCGACGGACGCGATGCGGTGCAGTTTCTCGTCGCGGTGAAGGATTGCCTTGAGGATCCTGGCCGCATGCTGTTGCAAATTTAAGCGGAAGAATCTATGTCCGATTCATTTGACGTCGTCGTAATCGGCGGCGGTCCGGCGGGCTATCCGGCGGCCATTCGTGCTGGGCAGAACAAGCTCAGCGTCGCCTGTATCGATGAGTGGAAGAACAAGGACGGTATCGGCGTATTCGGCGGCACGTGTTTGAACGTCGGCTGCATCCCCTCAAAGGCGCTGCTCGAGTCGTCCGAGCTTTATCACCGCCTGCGCGAGGAGTTCGCCGTGCACGGCATTCGCACCACGGGCGCAAGCTTTGATGTGGCGCAAATGCAGAGGCGCAAGGCGGGCATCGTCAAAGCCAGCACGCAGGGAATCCTGGCGCTGTTCAAGGGCGCCGGCGTCACTGCGCTGCAGGGTCACGGCAAGCTCTTATCCGGCAAGCGTGTGGAGTTCACGGCGCATGACGGCGCTAAGCGCGTCTTGACGGCGAAGCACGTCGTGCTCGCCTCGGGGTCCGTGCCGACCGCGCTGCCCTCGGTGCCGTTCGATGGGAAATACGTCATCGACTCTTGCGGTGCACTTGATCTTGAGGCTGTACCGAAGCGCCTCGGTGTGATCGGCGCCGGCGTGATTGGTCTCGAGCTTGGCAGCGTGTGGCGGCGGCTCGGCAGCGAGGTGGTGGTGCTGGAAGCGTTGCCGGAGTTCTTGCCCATTGCAGATCAGCAGCTTGCAAAAGAGGCGTTGCGCCATTTCAAGAAGCAGGGCTTGGATATCCGCCTCGGTGCCAAGGTGACGGCGAGCAAAATTGAGGGCGACGCGGTCGTCGTCAGCTACATCGATGCGCAGGGGCAGCAGACGCTGACGCTCGACAAGCTCATCGTTGCGATCGGACGGCGCGCATTCACGCGCGATCTGCTGGCCCCTGACTGCGGCGTCGAACTCGACGCGCGTGGCTTCATCAAAGTTGATGACGAATGCCGCACGGCGGTGGCAGACGTATGGGCTGTGGGAGATTGCGTGCGGGGTCCCATGTTGGCGCATAAAGGCAAAGAAGAGGGCGTGACCGTCGCAGATCATATTGCCGGCCACTTCGGTGAGGTCAACTACAAGACCATTCCCTCGGTTATCTATACCGCGCCGGAGATTGCGTGGGTGGGGTTGACGGAAGAACAAGTCAAGGCGAGCGGCCGTGCCTACAAGGTCGGAGTGTTTCCGTTTTTAGCGAGCGGCCGCGCGCGCGCGATGGAGCAGACGCAAGGATTTGCCAAGTTGATCGCAGCCCAGCAGGACGATGAAATTCTAGGCGTGCATATCATCGGCCCGCTCGCCGGTGAACTGATCGCCGAGGCGGTGCTCGCAATGGAGTACTCGGCGAGCAGCGAGGATCTGCAACGCACGATGCATGCGCACCCGACACTGAGCGAAGCGCTGCATGAGGCGGCGCTCGCTGCTGACAAGCGCGCAATCGACTTTATAAATCGTTAACGGGCTTGGCCCAGGGGGCCGGCTGCGTCCGCTTGCACCTCGCGCGTCCACTCGACCCGCAGCACACGCTCGGGTTTGAGCGCGCGCATGCGCGCAAGACTTGCACAGTCACCGCGGTGAATCGTGACACCGCGCACCAAAGTCACATATCCCATGATGGCCTCGGGGCGCGCCGGCCCGCAGCAACGTGCGAATGTCATGGGTAGATCTCCTACCCCCTCGATCTCAACGCCCGCACGTGAGCGCGTTTTTGTGTGCGCGGCGGTTCTGCGCGGCGCCGCGCGCGCCGGCGCCGCCGGGGACTGGGGCGCCGCACTCGGCGCGCTGGAATCTAGTTCAAGCTTGCGAAACCAGGCGCGCACTTTGGAGCGGCTGCGGGAGGAGGCGAGATAACCCTGGTC
>DATCBZ010000251.1:0-2325 GCA_036511555.1 Steroidobacteraceae bacterium | reverse complement strand
TGGTTTCGCACTGGGTGGTGGACTTGAGCTGGCGCTCGCCTGCCGGTACCGAATCGCCGTCAACGATGCAAGCCTGTCGCTGGGGTTGCCCGAAGTGCAGCTTGGCATACATCCGGGATTCGGCGGCACCGTGCGCGCTGTGCGCTTGCTGGGCGTGCGCGCGGCCATGGCCCTGATGCTCACCGGTAAGCCCGTGCGCGCCGAGAAGGCGTTACGCCTGGGTCTCGTCGATCGTCTCGTCAAGCCCGAGGAACTCGAAGCCGCCGCGCGCGCGATGGCGCTTAACCCGCCGCGCCCGCGCCACGCGCCATTCATCGAGCGCCTGCTCAGCACGCCCTTGGCGCGGCCGTTTGTGAAGTCCGCCCTGTTGCGCGAAGTCGGCGCGCGGGCGCGCCGCGATCACTATCCTGCGCCGTTCGCCGTGGTGGATCTGTGGGCGCGCTGGGGCGCGCGCGGACCCGAGTCGTTCACCGCCGAAGCGCGTTCTATCGCCGAACTCTTCGGCACCGCAACCGCGCGCAATCTGGTGCGCGTGTTCATGCTGCAGGATCGACTGAAGGCGGGTGCCGGCAAGGGTGCGGCGCCCGTAAAACACGTGCACGTGGTCGGTGCCGGTGTCATGGGCGGCGACATTGCTGCCTGGAGCGCGCTGCGCGGCTGCACCGTGACGCTGCAGGACCGCGCGCTGCAATACATTCAACCTGCACTGACGCGCGCGCAGGCTCTCTTTGAAAAGCGCATCCGTGATCCCGCCGAGCGCGCCGCGGCGGCGACGCGCTTGACGGCCGACGTGAGCGGTGCAGGTGTTCCTAAAGCAGACGTGGTGATCGAGGCCATTTTTGAGGACCTTGAAGCCAAACGCGCACTCTACGGGCTGCTTGAGCCGCGCATGCAGCAGACGGCCTGGCTTGCCACCAATACCTCGAGCCTGACATTAGAGCCACTCGCAGCGCAGCTTGCGCGGCCCGAACGCCTGGTGGGACTGCACTTCTTCAACCCCGTCGCACAAATGCCCTTGATTGAGATCGTGCACAGCGAACGCACCGACGCGGCGGTGACTCAGGCCGCGCAAGCGTTTGCGCGCCGCCTCGATAAGCTGCCGCTGCCGTGTCGCAGCGCGCCCGGATTCGTCGTGAATCGGGTGCTCATGCCGTATCTGCACGAGGCAATGTTTGCAGCCCAGGAGGGCGTGCCGCTTGCCGTGATTGACACCGCGGCGGTGGATTTCGGTATGCCGATGGGTCCGGTGGAGCTCGCTGATGTGGTGGGACTTGACGTCGCAAGCCACGTGGGGGAGATCATCGCGGCCGAACTTGGCCGGCCGGCGCCGGACTTCGCGCAGTTAAAAAGCCGAGTCGCCGCGCACAAGCTTGGCAAGAAGACACAGGAAGGATTTTACATCTGGAAGGACGGTAAGCCCGTGAAACCGAGCGCCGCCCGGGCCGCCATACCGGCGGATCTCATCGACAGAATGATCCTAGTACTGGTGAACGAGTGCGTCGCGTGCCTGCGCGAGCGTGTGGTTGAGGATGCGGATCTGATCGATGCGGCCGTGATTTTCGGCACGGGTTTTGCGCCTTTTCGCGGTGGCCCCCTCGCCTACGCGCGCAGCGTTGGCGTGACCAGCATCACACAGCGCTTGGGGGCGCTGGCAGAGCGATACGGTTCTCGTTTTCGGCCTGACGCGGGCTGGGCGCTGTTTACATAGCCTATACTACTGACCTTAATGCTCGCCTACTTTGCACGCTCCATTGCGACTCCAGACGCCCAGGTTGCCTGACAATGGCCGATGAACGTGAAACAACCTCGACACTACTGAAGAGTCTCGCGCCGCTCGATGGCCTGAAGCGCGACAACTTGGCTGCGCTTGCGAAAAAGGTGAGCGTGCGCACGATGATGGCGGGCCGCATGCTCTTTAAGCAGGGCGATACCGACAAACAGTCGATCTGGCTCATCACCGGCATGGTTGAGATCCGCGATGGGGACAAAACGATCGCGATGATTCAAGGCGGCACGGCGGAGGCGAAGAGCCCGCTGTATCCGGGTACACCGCGCCGCGTCTCGGCACGCGCGGTCGACGAGATTAGTTATCTTGCGATCGATTCCGAGCTCCTCGACGTCATCATCACCTGGGACCAGACCGGCAGCTACGAGGTCACGGAACTGCAAGCGCAGACGCAGTCCGAGGGCGATGACTGGATGACGACGCTGCTCCAGACCAAGGCGTTTCATCGCATCCCGCCAGCGAACATCCAGGCGATCTTCATGCGCATGCAGCGCGTTCCGTATCGCGCCGGCGAAGTCGTCATCAAGCAGGGTGACGAG
>DATCBZ010000250.1:0-5661 GCA_036511555.1 Steroidobacteraceae bacterium | reverse complement strand
AATCAGGGACAGCGCTCGAGCTACTACTGTCCGACCTGCCAGAAGTGACACATGACAAGGCGCATCACCAACCATCTGTCAAAGAGTGATGCCGTTCTCGCCGGTCTGATCAAAGCGGCCGGTCCCTATAAGCTCGCGCCGCAGCTCGAACACACCCTGTTTCGCGCACTTGCGCACGCGATATCGCATCAGCAGCTGCACGCCAATGCGGCAAATGCGATCCTCAAGCGCTTCATCGCCTCCTGCGGCAGCGGCGATTTTCCACTTCCCGAAGAAGTGCTCGCTGCGCCGACGCAGACACTGCGTGCCGCGGGCTTCTCGCTTGCGAAGATTGCCGCCTTGAACGACCTCGCCAGGAAAACTCTTGAGGGTGTCGTACCGCAGCGTGCACTGTTGGGCGATCTTGACGACACCGCAATCATTGAGCGCATCACCCAAGTGCGCGGCATCGGCCGCTGGACTGTGCAAATGATGCTCATGTTTCAACTCGGGCGACCGGATGTGCTGCCGGCAGAGGATTTCGGCGTCAGAACCGGCTTTCGTTTGGCCTACGGCCTGCGCAAGATGCCAACGCCGCGCGCACTGGCGGCATATGGAGAGCGCTGGCGGCCGCATCGTACCGCGGCGGCCTGGTATCTTTGGCGCGCGATTGAGCTTGCGCGCGCCGGAAAATTGCCCGCCCCCAGCGAACGCATTAGGCTACCGCGAGCGAAAAAGAAGCGTCGCGCCAAACGTGCCACTAAAGCCGTCGCGAAAAAGGCTAACCGCGTTTCTGTTTCTTGAGCTCCGCGGCCACGATCGGATGCACGAATTCGGATACGTCCCCGCCTAATACCGCAATCTCGCGCACGAGCGTCGACGATATAAAGGTGTATTGCTCCTGCGGCGTCAGAAACACGGTTTCCAGCTCCCGCGACAGGTGGCGGCTCATGTTGGCAAGCTGAAACTCGAATTCAAAATCGGACACCGCGCGCAGCCCGCGGATGACCACCTGCAGATTGTGATCGCGCGCGAACTCGACTGTAAGTCCCGCATAGCCCAATACCTGCACATTGGGCACGTCCACCAGCACCTTGCTCGCAAGCTCGACCCGCTTGTCGAGCGAGAACATGGGAGTCTTATTGGGATTTGCGGCGATCGCTACCACCACACGATCGAAGATGCCGGCCGCGCGCCGCACGAGGTCCTGGTGCCCGGTGGTGATCGGATCGAAGGTGCCCGGATACATGGCATTGCGCTTCATCAAGTGTCGCCTCCCGGCGCGCCTTTCACGAACAGATGATACCCGACCTCTCCGGCGCGCTTCGTCTTGGCGAGATGCCAAGTTGCAGGCAATTCCGGCAGCGGCGTACGGGCTGCATTCTCCACGTAGATGAGCGCCCCGGGCGCAAGCCACTCGCGATCCTCTAGCAACTGCGCGGCAGAACTTAGCAGGCCGGCCGCGTACGGCGGGTCGAGAAACACAATGTCAAATGCCTCGGGCTTGCTGCGCAGATAGCGCAGCGTATCGATGCGCTCAACTGTTGCGCCCTGCGCGCCCCATTCGATGAGCCGCGCGCGCAGGTCGCTTACCGCGTGCCCGTCACTTTCAACGAAATGCACGCGCGCAGCCCCACGCGAAAGCGCCTCCAGGCCCAGTGCACCACTGCCGGCGCATAGATCAAGACAGCGGGCTTGCGCAACGCGCGCGGCAAGCCAGTTAAATAGTGTCTCGCGCACGCGATCCGGAGTGGGCCGTATATCCGCCTCGGCGCTGAAGCGAAAGCGCCGTCCGCGCCAAGTGCCGCCAATGATGCGCAGCATGCGTGCACTGGCACCACGGCCGGGAGATGCAACATGCCGCGCGGCGGTTTTATCTTTACGACGCACGCATCACACGCGCTCGTGCTGTGAGTGCAGAGTCCACGTACTGAAAGCCCCCCATTGGCGTATTGAACGATACCGCAGACCCGGTGCAGAGCGCGCGGCCGAACCGCGCTCCGGCAGCACAAGGCACCCCGATCGCCTTCGGGAACCCGCACCTGCCGCGCCGGGTCAGACCGTCGGCGGCGGTACGCGTCCGGGCGGACCAGCTGCACAGAGTTCGCCGCTACAATACGCGCTGACATCAAGGTCATCCATGTTCGGATCGCAATCAAAAACCGGCGACGGCGAGACCCGGGGCGGCTTTCTCAAGCGCCTGCGCGCCCGCCTCAACCGCGGCAATTCCTGGCTCACCGTCGATCTGGGCGAGCTCGTGCGCGGGCGTGCAATCGATGCTGCGATCCTGGATGAGCTTGAGAGCCGCTTGCTGGGCGCCGATGTCGGTGTGGAGGCGACGCAGTTCATTCTGGATTCACTGCGACAGCGGGTCGAAAGGAGCGAACTTGCGAACGTCGAGGCTCTCATCGCCGCGTTGCGCACAAAGATTGTCGAGATCCTCGCTCCCTGTGCCAAACCGCTGCTGATCGATGCGGCGCGTCGGCCCTTTGTGGTGCTGGTCGTCGGTGTCAACGGCTCGGGCAAGACGACCTCGATCGGCAAGCTTGCCCGCAGGCTCACCGCGGAGGGTAAGAGCGTCATGCTGGCCGCGGGCGACACCTTTCGCTCCGCCGCGGTCGAGCAGCTTGAGATCTGGGCCAAGGCAACCGGCGCTGCGTTCGCAGCGCAACAGGCCGGCGCCGACCCTGGTGCAGTCGTGTTCGATGCACTGCAGTCGGCACGCGCGCGCGGCATCGATGTGCTGCTCGCCGACACTGCCGGGCGGCTGCACAGTCAATCGCATTTGATGGCTGAGCTGCAAAAGGTGCGCCGGGTGATGCAACGTATCGACGCGAGCGCGCCGCACGAGGTGTTGCTCGTGCTCGATGCAAACCAGGGCCAGAATGCGCTCGCGCAAGCCGTCCAGTTTCACGCCGCCATTGGCGTTACGGGCCTCGTGCTCACGAAGCTCGATGGCACCGCCAAGGGCGGCATCGTGATTGCGATCGCCCGCAAGCTTGCTCTGCCCATCCGCTTCATCGGTATCGGCGAGCAGGCGGAGGATTTTGGGCAGTTCGACGCCGAGGCCTTTGCAACTGCGCTCGTCGACGGCGGCACGACAAGCGGGAGCGCCGCATGATCGTTTTTGAACGCGTCAGCAAGCGCTATCCCAACGGCCACGAAGGCTTGACTGCTGCGAGCTTGCACGTTGAAGCGGGGGAGATGGTATTTCTCACCGGCCGCTCCGGCGCCGGCAAGAGCACAGTGCTGAAGCTGATCGCGCTGCTTGAACGGCCGACACGCGGTACGGTGTTGATTGGCGGTAAGAATACCGATGCTCTCAAAGCACGCCACATCCCCGCCTTCCGGCGCGGTATTGGTATGGTGTTCCAGGACCATAAGCTCCTGCCCGAACGGCCGGTGTACGACAATGTCGCACTGCCGCTCGTGGTCGCGCACACGCCATTGAAGGAGATCGACAAGCGCGTACGCGCGGCGCTCGATCAGGTAGGACTTCTGGGCAAGGAGCGTGCGCTGCCGCCGGAATTGTCGGTCGGCGAACAACAGCGCGTCGGTATTGCGCGTGCCGTCATCAGTAAGCCGCCGCTTCTGATTGCCGATGAGCCGACCGGAAACCTGGATGCTGATCTCGCACTTGAAGTGATGCGACTTTTTAAACGCTTCCAGGAGGTCGGCGTGACCATCGTCGTCGCAACTCACGACATGCACTTAGTGCACGAGCTTGGCCTGCGCGAGATCACGCTCGATGGCGGACGTATACAAGGAGGCGCCGACGACGCTCTTTCCGGCATGGTTGCAACGCGATGAGCCTTGGCGTTTCATCGTACGCTGCCCGCCATATACAGGCTCTGTTCGCCGCGCTCGGTCGCTTGGCGAGAAATCCGCTGGGGACATTGCTGACTCTGATCGTGATTGCTCTTGCGCTGGCATTGCCGCTCGGGCTCGAGCTGTTTGTGACCAACGCGCGTATCGCCTCGGGCGGCTTTGCAGGCGCTGTGGATTTATCGGTGTACTTGAAGACCGACGTGCAACTGGCCAAGGCCGAGCAGCTGGCGGCAAGCGCCCGTGCACGCGCGCAGGTTGCGCACGTCGATGTGATTTCCGCCGACGCGGCGCTCGCCGAGTTTCGTGCCTATTCGGGCTTCGGCGCGGCACTTGGCGTGCTGACCGCAAATCCTCTTCCCAACCTGCTGCATGTGCGGCCGAAGCCGGACGCCGAGTCCGCCGACGCGCTCGAGTCGCTGCGACGCTACTTCGCCGCCTGGCCAGAGGTGGATTTGGTGCAGATCGATGCGCAATGGGTGACGCGCTTCAACGCGATCCTCGAGGTGTTGAGGCGCCTTCTCGTTATCGCTGCAGCGATTCTCGGCGCCGGTGTGGTGGCCGTGATCGGCAACACCATTCGGCTCGAAATCTTGAATCGACGCGGCGAGATTGAAGTGACCAAGCTCGTTGGCGGCTCAAACGGCTTCATCCGGCGGCCGTTTTTGTATGAGGGCATTTTGTATGGTCTGGGCGGAGCGCTGCTCGCCTGGGCGATCGGCGCCGGCGCCATCAGCGCACTCGCCTCTGCCGTGGCAACTCTTGCGCGAAGCTACGGCAGCCACTTCAACTTGGTAGGCCCAACGGCGCAGGACCTCGGCATCCTGCTCGCGGGCGGAAGCCTCTTAGGATGGTTAGGCGCGTGGATCTCTTCGACGCATCATCTGCGAAGCATCGAGCCGCGCGCCTGAGATCTCAGTGGTAGCCCTCGTCGGCACGCACCTTGCCGCGAAATGTGTAATACACAAATATCGTATAGCCGAGAATGAACGGCAAAAGAATCGCGATACCGATCAGCACGAAGCGCTGCGAGGAAGGCGCGGCCGCGGCGTCCCAGACAGTGATCGAGGGCGGCACGATATAAGGATAGGTCGATATGACGAGCCCGATATAGGCGATGACGAACAGCATCACCGCACTATAGAAAGGTGAGAATATGAAACGCGAGCGCGCAAGCCCGCGCCAGCATGCCCAGGCGAACAAGGCGGTAGCCGCCGGCACGGGCGAAAGGAACAGGATGTTTGGCCACGCGAACCAGCGCGCGCCGATGCGCTCGAATTGCAGCGGCGTCCACACGCTTACCACGACGATGAAAGCGAGCATGCCGATGAGCAGTACGCGCGCCATGCGGCGTGCTCGCCGCTCGAGCGTGCCGGTCATCTTCAGAACGAGCCAAGTCGCCGCGAGCAGCGTATAGCCTACGACCAGTCCCAGCCCGCACAAGAGCGTAAACGGCGTCAGCCAGTCAAATGCGCCGCCAGCAAACTGCCCCTGCTCGACTTTCGTGCCGCCCAGCAGGCCGCCGAGCATGAAACCCTGGCACAAAGTGGCGATAAGCGAGCCGACTGCAAAGGCAATATCCCACTTGCGATGATGCGGTTTTGCGACCCAGCGGAATTCGAACGCCACACCCCGAAACACAAGCGCGAGCAACATTGCGATGAGCGGCACGTACAGCGCAGGCATGACGACCGCGTAGGCGTGCGGAAAAGTCACGAATAAACCGGTGCCGCCGAGAATGAGCCAGGTTTCATTGCCGTCCCAGAACGGCGCGACCGAATTCATCATCTGATCACGATCGGTTTCGCGCGGGAAGAAAAAGAACAGAATGCCGAGGCCCAAATCAAAGCCGTCTAG
>DATCBZ010000249.1:0-7133 GCA_036511555.1 Steroidobacteraceae bacterium | reverse complement strand
TCTCAAAATTCCAGCCAATATCGCCGGGAAAGCCATTCTCGGCCGCCGTCAGGAATGTGTACAACGGATGGCGCTGCGGCCCGTTCACCTCAAGCTTAGCGCTCATCGGAAACGTGACGTCATAGGTCGTCTGGCAAAACCGCATGATCTCAGCCTCGCCGCCCGGTTCCTGCTTGCCGAATTGATTGCAGGGAAAGCCGATCACCGTGAAGCGCTCGGCGCGCAAGTCGCGCTGCAGTTGCTCGAGCCCCGCATACTGCGGCGTGTAGCCGCAGCGGCTTGCGACGTTGACGGCAAGGGCGACCTGGCCGCGCAGTGCGCCCAACAGATCCGCTGCGCCATCGATGCTCTGTACAGGCACGGAATAAAAATCGTTCATAAAACTTGCCGCTTCACCGAGCTCGATACAATGCCCGAGCAGTGCATTCTAATTCGCCGCGCGGCAAATTAGCATCTGCGTCTCGCTTTGGGCACCGTCATAATGCGGCGCAGCTTCGCGGAACAGGTGCGCATTCGCACCACGCGCCACGTGCGGCAGTTCAAAGTTTGGAGAGGTGAAGGCACCCGCTAGCGCTGCTTGCCGGTATACAGCGGTTCATGAAGACGCCACACCGGCAAGTCAGCGTGCCGCCCGATCGCTTCGAAGTCATCGCGGACGACGTCGTCTTCACAGTCGATCTGCAGTCCTCGCTTGCGGTATGCATTTACGACGCGCTTGACGAGGCGGGTGCGCTGTTGCATCTGCGCC
Source organism: Steroidobacteraceae bacterium (assembly GCA_036511555.1). Lineage (GTDB taxonomy): Bacteria > Pseudomonadota > Gammaproteobacteria > Steroidobacterales > Steroidobacteraceae > PALSA-1196. The sequence goes on along the minus strand of DATCBZ010000249.1, from coordinate 6,385 downwards.
TCATCATGCGCGGTGCGCAGCAGATTGACGTCACCGACACCACGCTCGCAACCGAACTGCTGCTGTTTGATCGCTGTGTTCAGTCGCTGCGTGAAATCGCGCCGGCCGCGCGCAACCTGCAGGCCAAAATCGTGGCGCATCTGCCCGCCGGTGCCGAACGCGAGGGCGCCTGCGATTCGGCCCTGACGCTGGTGCGGCACTTTCTTGCCGACGTCAACATTGCGGAGATCTCCTGCGACATCGCAACCGGGGAGCCGCGCACGCTGCGATTCCGGCCGAGCATGGGCCGGCTTGAGATTCGCTAGTGCGCGCCGGTGAGTGCGAGATCCTTGCTGTAGACGACGTTCATCACATTGTCATACCAGCCGCTGACGGCGGGTTTCACCAGGTGTTTGTTGACGTAGAAGTACAGCGGCATGAGCGGATGATCGGCGAGCATGAGGCGTTCGGCCGCCTCCAGCAGCCGGCGCCGTTGTGCAACGTCGACCTCGCGCGCAGCGTCGCCTAACAGCGCGTCATATTGCGGATTCTTGTAGTGCGGCAGATTGATGCCGAAGTCGCTCTTCAGGTACTGCGCGAAGGTATAGGCATCGTTGTAGTCGCCGACCCAGCTTGAGCGAAAGATCTGCACATTGCCCTGATCGATGTCATCGAGCAGCGACTTGAACTCCACTGCGACGAGGCGCGTGTCAACACCGAGCGCCTCTTTCCACATGGACGCGACCGCGATCGCAAGCTTGGTGTGAATCTCGCCGCTGTTGTAGCGCAGCTCTACCCGCAGCGGCGCGCGCGCCGAATAGCCGGCCGCAGCGTACAGCTTGCGCGCTTCGGCCAGGCGCTCTGCGGGGGCGATGCCGCGATAGTCAAATGACTGCGGCGTGTAGTCATGGATGCCCGGCGGCACCCATCCGTAGGCGGGCATTTCGCCCACGCGCAGCACCCTTTCGGCCAGCAGCTGGCGGTCGATGACGAGGGACAGCGCGCGGCGCAGGCCCGGTTGGTCCTTGAATGGGGCGCGAGTGAGGTTGAAGCCGTAATAATAGGTGTTGAGCTGCGGCGCGATGTGCAGCTCCTTGGCAAGATGTGCCTTGATCCAATCAAAGTCGCCGCGTGGCACCGCCGCGGTGATGTGCAGCTGGTCGGCGCGGTAGCGGGTGAGCTCAGCGCTCTCATCCGTGATCTGCAGATATTTGACGGCATCGAGCCGCGTCGCCCGATCGTTCCAGTAGTAGCGGTTGCGCACCGCGAGCACATGCGAGCCGGGCAGCCATTCCTTCAGGACAAAAGCACCGTTTGACACCATGATGCCCGGGCGCGTGAACATTGCGCCATAGCGTGCGAGCGTTGCACGATGGATCGGACAGGTGCTGGGATGGGAGAGCAATCCCGGCAGGTAAGGCGCGGGGTTTGCAAGCGTAATGACGACGGTTGCCGCATCGGGCGCCGCGACGCCGAGGCTTGCAACCGGCGCCTTGCCTTCAATGATGGCGTGCGCGTTCGCAATGACATCCACGACCTGTGCGTATTGCGAGGCGGTCGCAGGGTCCACCAGGCGTTGCAAGCCGGCAATAAAATCCGCAGCCACTACCTGATCGCCGTTTGACCAGCGTGCCTCCGGACGCAGATGAAAAGTATAGGTGCGGCCATCGGCGCTGGTGTCCCAGCTCATCGCAACACCGGGCGCGGGTGCAGCGCTCTTATCAAGCGAGGTCAGGCATTCGTACAGATCGCGCAGCACCGTGTGGGCTTCGTTGGCGCGCGCCTTTTGCGGATCGAGCGAGTCGGGACCGGTGCCGTTGCCACGCAACAGCACTGTGCCGACATCTGCGGCGCTGCCGGGTTGCGATCCGCCACAGGAGAGCAGCGCTGCGGCGGCCGCGAGCGCCAAGCAGCCTGCGCGGAGCGCTTTAGCCAGCATTGCTAGGCTTGCGGCCCGCGTTGATCGCATCACGCAACGCCACGGTCGCCGCGCGTGCGGCGGTTGCGAAATCAGCTGCGGATGAGGCGTGCAGAATGGCACGTGAGGAGCTGACGATGAGCCCCGTGCCGCGCGCCGTCTGGCCGCTCTCGACCGCCGCACGGATGTCCGCGCCCTGAGCGCCGACGCCCGGCACAAGGAACGGCATGTCGCCGGTGATGGCGCGCACCTGGGCGAGCTCCCGGGGATAGGTTGCGCCCATGACGAGGAGACAATTGCCATTGCCGTTCCAGCGCGTCGCAGCAAGCTCGGCGACGGCCATGAAGAGCCGGCGGCCGCCCACATCCAGATCCTGCAAATCGCGCGCACCTGGGTTTGAGGTGCGGCACAGGATGATGACGCCCTTGTCGGCGTAGCGCAGAAACGGCGCGAGCGAATCCCCCCCCAAATAAGGATTCACGGTCACGGCGTCGGCGCCGTAGCGCTCGAAGGCCTCGATGGCATATTTCTCAGCGGTGCTGCCCACATCGCCGCGTTTAGCGTCGAGGATCACGGCGACGCCCGGATGGCAGCGGTGGATGTATTCGATCGTGCGCTCGAGCTGGTCCTCCGCCTCGTAGGCAGCGTAGTGCGCAAACTGCGGCTTGTAGGCGCACACCAGATCAGCCGTCGCATCGATGATGGCCTTGTTGAACTGGAAGATGGGCGAGGGCTGGTCGGCGATGTGTGCGGGCAGACGCTCGATCTGGGGGTCAAGCCCAACGCAAGCGAGCGAGTCGTGCTCTCGCCACGCCTGCGCCAGCAGGGCCATGAACCCCGTCATGCGACGCGGCTGCGACCGGCGAGACTGCGTTTCTTCAGATGAACGAGCAGGATCGACACCGCGGCCGGGGTCACCCCCGGCACCCGCCCTGCCTGGCCGATGGTGCCGGGACGGACCGCGGCCAGGTGCTGACGCACCTCGTGCGAAAGTCCGGTCAAGGCTGCGTAGTCAAGATCTGCGGGCAGGACGGTCTCCTCGTTGCGCCGCTGGCGTTCGACCTCCTTTTCCTGCCGCTCGATGTAGCCAGCGTACTTCACGCGCGCTTCGGCCTCCGCGCGCAGCTGCGCCGGCAGCCGGTCGTCGATGTCCTCGCCCGTGGCCGGCGCTGCAGATCCCATCAGCTGGCGTTTCGCATCAAAGAGCTGCCAGCGCTCATCGTCAACGAGACCCAGCTCGCGACCGATGGGAGTCAGGCGCAGGTCGGCATTGTCCTCGCGCAACAGCAGCCGATGCTCGGCACGGCTGGTGAACATGCGATAGGGTTCGCGCGTCCCGCAGGTGACAAGGTCGTCCGCGAGCACGCCGAGGTAAGCCACGCTGCGCTGCGGGCTCCACGGCGGTTTGCCTTGGGCGGAAAGGCCGGCATTGATCCCGGCGAGCAGCCCCTGCGCAGCGGCTTCTTCGTAGCCCGTCGTGCCGTTGATCTGGCCGGCAAAGTAAAGACCGCGCAAATGCTTGGTCTCGAGTGCCGCGGTCAGATCGCGCGGATCGAAGAAGTCGTATTCGATCGCGTACCCCGGCCGCGTCAGATGCGCATTCTCAAAGCCTGCGATGCTGCGGACGAATTCCTGCTGCACATCAAATGGCAGGCTGGTCGAGATGCCGTTCGGGTACACCTCGTAGGTCTCCAGTCCCTCCGGCTCGACGAATATCTGATGCGAGTTCTTGTCGGCGAAACGAAATACCTTGTCTTCGACCGACGGACAGTAGCGCGGCCCCACGCCTTCAATGACGCCCGTGAACATCGGCGAGCGTGAGCTTGCTGCACGAATCAGCTCATGCGTGCGCTCATTTGTCTTCGTTATGAAACAATCAGCCTGCCTCGGGTGCTCACTAGCGCGCCCGAGAAACGAAAAGATAGGACATGGCACGTCCCCCGACTGCGCCTGCATCACCGAAAAGTCGATCGTGCGGCCATCAAGGCGCGGCGGCGTCCCGGTCTTAAGGCGCCCGACGCGGAACGGCAACTCACGCAGTCTTGCCGCCAGGCGCTCCGAGGGCGCATCGCCGCCGCGTCCGCCGGCGTACTGGTCCAGGCCCACGTGGATGCGGCCGGCGAGGAAGGTGCCGACCGTGAGCACCACCGCTTTGGCATGGAAGGTAATGCCGGTAACGGTCGTCACTCCGACCACGCGCTCGCCGGCGACTACGAGGTCCGCCACTTCCTGCTGAAAGAGGCACAGGTTGGGCGCGCGCTCGAGCATGCCGCGAATGGCTCGCCTGTAGAGCTGCCGGTCCGCCTGCGCGCGCGTGGCGCGCACCGCCGGGCCCTTGCTCGCATTCAGCGTGCGGAACTGTATTCCCGCCCGATCGGTTGCCCGGGCCATCGCGCCGCCCAAGGCGTCGATCTCGCGCACCAGATGACCCTTGCCGATACCGCCGATGGCGGGGTTGCAGCTCATTTGCCCCAGGGTATCGATGCTCTGCGTCAGCAGCAGGGTGCGCAGGCCCATGCGCGCGGCCGCCAGAGCAGCCTCCGTACCGGCGTGGCCGCCGCCCACGACGACGACCGCGAAGGAGTTCTCGAACGTCATGATTTATAGCGCCATAGCACGTGGCAAAAGGCCGGGCATTGTACCCGAAGCCCTAACTCTGCCGGGAAAGGAGCGCGCGGAAGCGGTACAGGTTCGATTGCGCAAACTCGCGCGCCTCGATCTCGAAACGATTGTCCCAGTAACCGCGCTTCAGCCACTCGAGCACGTAGCGCAGGCTTGTGAGTCGGCCCGTTCCCCACTGCGTCATCACATGACAGTACTCGTGCAGGAGGAGACTCGGATTGGCGAAAAAGTCGGCGCCCGCACCGCGCAGATAGATCGTGCCGCGCCGGGTCGTGGCCACGGCTCCTGGATGCAGCCGCGCGAAAAACGAATACTCGATGATGCGCACCTTCGAGACGCCGGCACCGAAGAGCGCGCAGAGCGCGGGCTCGACTTCACAAGGCAGGGGAACGACGCGGCTTTGCCACATGCGCCCAGTGTCTGCCGCGAGCAGGCACGCAGGCAACGTGTAGCTGCAGCGTAGGTTAGAGCGCCACCGCCGCGCGCGTATCCAGTTTCATGCGCGCCTCCATGTTCTCGGCCGCAACACGTTCGGATCCTTCGGGCTTGTCGACCACGCGCGTCGCCGCCTGCAACTCGATTTCGCGCGCGATGAGACGCGCCTGTTCGCGGATTTCAGGTATGGCGGTCAATTCCCACTGGCTGCCACGCGCCAAGGTGCCCAGTGCAAAGAGCGTGCGCTGCACGGCACCCGCTCGCGATAGAACGCGCGAGCGCCGGTCGGTCGCAAGGCCAAGCTCGAGCGCATCGGGCCGGGCCGTGCCGTCAGCGACGAGACTTTGCAGCAGCGGATTTGCGGCACGCAGCGCGTTGGTGCCAGGACCGGTACAGTTGATCAACACCGAGCCTCGCAATACGCGCGGGCCGTCGTGTTGACGCAGTATCGCCCGCAGACTGCCGCCGGCCACGTCATGCTCGAGCGCCTCGAGCCGCCCGCGAACGATCTTCAACTGACCTCGGGCGATGGCCCGCGTCAAGCGCGCATGCAGCAGCGGCGCAAGTCGATGCCGATGCACATCCCAGAAGGGGCGCACGTGACGCAAAAAGCGCTTCTGTTCGGGCAAGTCCCACGACGCCCACAATGCCGGCGCCATCGAACGCAGCTCCGTCATGACTCCGCGCCAGCGCTCGCCACGCGGATCATCGCTCGTCAACTCGCGCACATGTTTGACGAGTGCGCGCAGCGAGGCGGGGAACGCGCGCCTTAAGCTCTCCGGCAGCGGTGCAACGGCGCCGTGCGAACGCGGCAAGAGTCCGCGTCTTGAGAAAGCAACGATGCGGCCCGTATGGCGGCGATGCAGTAATTCCGCGATCGCATCAACCGCGGTCAGACCGGTACCCGCGATCAAGACCGCTGCATCGAGCGGGATGTCAGCTTTGCGCTCATCCGACGCCCAGGGATTATTGAGGATGAGATCCTGCGCTGCGGGCGCCAGATCCTGGCCGAGGGGCCGCGGCGCCTCATTGCCGGTCGCGAGCACTACGATGTCGGCAGGCACGGGCTCACCCTGCGCCGGCACGACCTCCCAGCCGTTGCCGCGCGCGAGCACGCTGTCGGCCACCGAACGCAACCAGGTCTGCTGGATGTTGGAGGCGCCGCGAATGCTCGACAGCCGCGTGCGCAGATACTCGCCAAAATACTGCCGTGGCGCGAAATCCTGCGCGCCCCAGTTAAACCCACGCCGGCGGTGCTCGCTGCGCAACCATTCGACGAAGTCCGCCGCATCGTCGGTGACGGACATGTTGCAGGCACGTGTGTTCAGGAGGTGTGCCGGACAGGTGGTCGAATAAGCGGCACCCGCACCGAGCTGGCCGCGCGGCTCCATGATCGTCACGGCGATGGGTCGGGAAATGCGCTCTTTGAGC
>DATCBZ010000248.1:0-2242 GCA_036511555.1 Steroidobacteraceae bacterium | reverse complement strand
TTTCCCCGATGCTCGAGCAGCCGCTCTCCCAGGTTCTGATACTGCTTGCAGCGTCGCTGTTGGTCGTAACCATCGCGCGGCGTTTGGGGTTGCCCACGATCCTGGGCTATCTGATTGTTGGCATGACGCTCGGTCCGCACGCGATCGGTATCGTTTCCCAATCGCAAACCACGGGCTTGCTGGCCGAGCTTGGAATTGTGTTCTTGCTGTTCACGCTCGGCCTTGAATTCTCATTTCCCCGAATGCTTGCCATGCGCGGCGAGGTCTTTGGGCTGGGAACGGCTCAGGTAACGCTTACACTTGGCGTCGTCGCACTCATTGCCAGGCTCTTCGGCGTGCCATGGCTCATCGCCATCGTGGTCGGCGGCGCTATCGCCATGAGTTCGACCGCGATCATCCTCCATGAGCTCACCGATCGTGCGGAGTTGAACCGTACTCATGGACGCCTGGCGTTCAGCATGCTGTTGTTCCAAGACATGGCCTTCGTGCCACTGCTTGCACTTGCCTCCGCACTTGCACGCGGCGGTGCAGTCAATTTCTCCGCGTTTGCAACGCTCCTGTTCCTCTCAGGAGGTGCGATCGCCGTCATGCTCGTGCTGGCCGCGGGGCGCTGGCTGTTGCGGCCGCTTTTTCACGTCATAGCGCACAGCCGCCTGCGCGAGCTCTTCACCCTTGCGGTGCTGTTTGTCGTGCTGGCGGCGGCGTGGACTTCGTACCTCGCTGGCCTGTCGCTTGCGCTCGGGGCCTTTCTCGCCGGCATGATGGTTGCCGAGACTGAATACCGGCATCAGGTCGAAGTCGTCATTCGTCCGTTCCGCGACATTCTTCTCGGCCTCTTTTTCATCTCGGTCGGCATGCTGCTCGATGTACATCTGCTGTTATATGAGTTCGGCACGGTCTCGTTGATGTTGTTGGGGCTGGTGGTGATTAAAGCGCTGCTTGCCGCGCTTGCCACACGCGCGTTCATCGGCTCAACATTCAAGGCGATCCGCACCGGTGTCGTCATGGCGGTCGGTGGCGAGTTCGGCATCGCTCTGTTCACAATCACGCTGCGCGGCAATTTGATTGCGCCGCAATGGGGCGAACCCTTACTGGTCGCGATTGTACTGTCGATGGTTCTGAGTCCACTTATTCTTAGCAACAACAAACGTATTGCACGCTTGTTGTTGCACGAGAAGGGGCCACCGTCGACGTCGATTGAGCGTGAAGCGGCGGCGAGCCGCGAGATTGCCGCACGCGAGCATGTGATTCTGTGCGGCTTCGGCCGTGTCGGCCAGAGCGTCGCAAGGGTGCTCGAGTCGCAGGGGTTTGAATTCATAGCGCTTGATCTTGATCCCGCACGTATACGCGCCGCACGCCAGACCGGCGATCCGGTCCTGTATGGCGATTCGAGCGATGAGGAGATGCTGATCGAGGCGGGTCTTGCCAATGCGAGCGCGGTGGTCGTGAGTTTTTCCGATCCGGGAACAGCGCTTGGGATACTGCATAGCATCCGCAGGCTGCGCCCGGATGTTCCAGTGCTGGTACGTACTGCCGACGATGCGCGGCTCGCCGAGCTCACCGCTGCGGGCGCAACCGAAGTCGTGCCGGAAACCTTCGAGGCGAGCCTCATGTTGGTGTCGCAGCTGCTGATGCTGCTGCGCGTGCCGGTGTCGCGCGTTGTCCGTACGATCGGCGCGATTCGCACTAGCCGCTACGCGATATTGCGCAACATCGTCAGTCGCGACGGCGAGCATCCGATTGACGACACGAATGAGTATGAAGAAGAGGTGAGGTCCGTGGTCTTGCCGCCACGCGCTTGGGCGATTGGCCACACCATTGCTGAGGCGCGCGCGCGCGGCGCCCAGGTCGCTTTTACGGGCCTAAGAAGGCACGGCATCTTGGGACGCGATCCCGACAATGGTGCGCGGCTGCGCGATGGTGACGTGGTGGTTCTTTACGGACCTTCCGAAGCGCTCGAGCACGCCGAAGCTATACTGTTGGCGGGCTAGCCGCGCGCAGCGCGCGCGCATTTACCAAGGGGATCGCATGCACAAGAGTCGTCTTGCCGGCTTCATCATCGACTGCAACACGCAAGATCTGGCAGGCGCAGCGCAGTTCTGGGCGGATGCGCTCGGGTATGCGCTCAAGCCTGCCCTGACTACACAGGCGGGGGCACCGTATCGGCACCTGGCAACGGGCGTTACCGATCTGCACATCGAAGTGCAGCAGGTCGAGCATCCGAGCCGCGTGCATCTTGATA
>DATCBZ010000247.1:0-4722 GCA_036511555.1 Steroidobacteraceae bacterium | reverse complement strand
GCAGGAGCGCTATGTGCTTGCGATCGCCGCCGATAGACTTGCAAGTTTTGCGGCGCTGGCTGAGCGCGAGCGCTGTCTCTTTGGGGTCATTGGCGATATTGATGCCAGCGGACAACTTGTGGTGTACGACTCCTTGTTTGGCAATGAGCCGGTCAATATGACGATCGAGGCGCTGCTCGGGGGCACACCGCGGATGCAGCGCGACGTAAAGAGCGTCGTGCATGTCGGGCAGCCGTTTGAAATCACGGCAATAGATCTGCGTGACGCGGCGTATCGAGTGTTGCGCCTGCCGGCCGTGTCGGACAAGACATTTCTGATCACTATCGGTGATCGCACGGTCGGCGGTCTCGTCAGCCGCGATCAGATGGTGGGCCCCTGGCAAGTACCGGTGAGCGACGTTGCCGTAACGCTCGCCGACTATGAGGGGCATGCCGGTGAGGCCATGGCGATGGGCGAGCGGGCGCCGGTGGCGCTGCTGAATGCACCGGCATCCGGCCGGCTCGCGGTGGCGGAAGCGGTGACCAACATTCTCGCCGCCGACGTTGAGTCGCTGGGGGCGATTCGCCTGTCGGCAAACTGGATGGCGGCGTGCGGCGAGCCCGGTGAGGATGCCGCGCTCTATGCAACTGTCCGCACGATCGGCGAGGAGCTGTGTCCGGCGCTGGGAATCGCAATTCCGGTCGGCAAGGATTCATTGTCGATGCGCACGGTTTGGCGCGACAACGCGGTCACCAAGAGCGTCGTCGCACCGGTGTCGCTGATCATTTCGGCATTTGCGCCGGTCACCGATGTGCGCCGCACGCTCACACCGGTGCTTCGCAGCGATAGCGGTGCGAGCGCTCTATGGCTCATCGATCTGGGGCGCGGCCGCAATCGCCTCGGCGCATCCGCTCTTGCGCAGGTGTACGGTCAACTCGGTCGTGACGCGCCGGATCTCGACGACCCCCAGGAGCTTGTGCGCTTTGCCGCGGCGCTTCGGCAATTGAAGAGCGAAGATTTGATACTTGCCTACCACGATCGTTCCGACGGTGGCCTCTTCGCAACGCTTGTGGAGATGGCCTTTGCGGGACATTGTGGCCTTGAGATTGCTCTGCCGGCGGCGCGCGGCGCCGCTCTCGAGCAGCTCTTCGCCGAGGAACTCGGAGCGGTCATTCAGGTGCGCGATTGCGACGAGGCGCGTGTCAGTGCGGTACTGGCTGCGCACGCGATAACGGAGCATGCGTTTCGCATCGGCGCGCCGATACACGCAAGCCGTGGTGACGAGGCGCGCGAGCCGCGTGTACGGATTGCAGTGGGTCTCACAGTATTTGACGAAGCATGGAGCGAGCTGCGCCGTGCTTGGTCGGAAACGTCTTGGCAAATGCGCCGCCTACGCGATGCTCCTGATTGCGCGGATCAGGAATTCAGCGCCTGCGCGGACGTCGCCGACCCAGGGCTGAGTGTTAGCCTTGCATTCGACCCGGACGAGGATATCGCAGCGCCCTATGTCGGGCGCGGCAGCCGTCCGCCGATTGCGATCCTGCGCGAGGAAGGTGTCAACAGTCAGGTTGAGACCGCGGCTGTTTTCGAGCGGGCCGGATTCGAGTCGCACGACGTGCATATGACGGACTTGCTCGCTGGCCGACGCTCGCTCGCTGAATTTGCAGGGATCGTGGCCTGCGGTGGCTTCTCATACGGGGATGTGCTTGGAGCGGGCGAGGGCTGGGCCAAGTCAATTCTGTTTCATTCGGCGCTTCGTGAGGAGTTTGCACAATTCTTCGCGCGCGCGGACACTTTTGCACTGGGTATTTGCAACGGTTGCCAGATGTTCGCCGCCTTGAAGAGTCTCATCCCAGGCACGTCGAACTGGCCGCGGTTCGTACGCAACGTAAGCGAGCAATATGAAGCGCGCTTTGCGCTGCTGGAGGTTCTAAAGTCGCCCTCGGTGCTATTTGACGGCATGGCAGGGTCTTACTTGCCGATTGCCGTTGCACACGGTGAAGGCCATGCCCAGTTCGCGGCGGCGCGCGCCGGACAAGATTGTGCGGCGAGCGGGCTTATGACGTGCCGTTATGTCCACAACGATGGAAGCATGGCCACGCTCTATCCGTTTAATCCAAACGGCTCGCCGTTTGGACTGGCGGCGCTTTGCAACACCGATGGTCGCGTTACGATCATCATGCCGCATCCGGAGCGCTCATTCCGCTATGCGCAAAATTCATGGCGACCGCAGGGTGCTGGCGAATACAGCGGCTGGATGCGTCTGTTTCGCAATGCGCGGCGCTTTGCGGGGTAGCGCTTGCGCGTTGAAAGCTAAACTGCCGCTGCGCGATTTTCGCGCTTGCCGTGCGCAGCTAAGGGACAGCGAGCGCCCGCGGCGCCGTTTGCCGCGTTTGCGGACCAATGGCGATCCAGGCGCTACGCACCTCGACCAGAAGATTCAATACCTCGCTAATGCAGGCAACATTGGATTCGACGTTGGCGAGGAGCAGGCGGCGAGTCATATAGTCGTATAAATCGCTCAGATTCTGAGCGAGCGAACCGCCCTCGGAGAGATTCAGGATCCCGCGCAGTTCGCCGATGATTTTCACGCTGCTGTGCAGGAGTTTTGCTTTGCGTGCGGTTTCGCCGTGCTCGATGCAACCGCGTGCCGCGGTCATGCGCTCCACCGCTGCGGTCATCAGCATCAATACTAAGCCGTGCGAATCCGCGGCAGCGACGCCGCCGTGAACGGCATTGCTCTGGTATGCGGCCATATTTGCAGTACGCGAGTAGACGCTCATGCGGCGACGCTCCGAATAACCTTACCGATGCAGCGTTTAACGGCCGGAACGGCCGACACTTGAGCGCATGCGCCGCGCTCGCGACCCTTAGTTGGAGCTATTGGCGCCGACTTTGGGGAGATTGGCGAACGCCTGGGTGAGATATGCCGATGTCGTCTGTAGTGAGGAGAGGAGCGTATTCAGGGCGGAAAATTGCTGTGTCATGCTCGCCGTAAGCGCCGCCTCTTCGTTCGTAATAGCGGTTGCCTGGTCGGTGAGCGTTGCGTTTTGCTGCACCAGGGTCTTGCTGTAGGAGTTCACCGCACCGCTGTTGCCCAGTGCCGCCGTAAGCTGCGTGTTTAACTGGGAGCCGATGCCGTTCTTCGCCGAGAACAGCTGGCTTACGCCGGTGAAATTGCTCGACAGGGCATTCTTTAGCGTGGTCGAATTTAAGGCGAGGGTGCCATCGTTCTGCGTGGTTACACCGATGCTGGCGAGGGAGTTGTCGGGCGCCGTGGCGCTGCCGACGAGCCCGTGAACGACCTGCTCAATCTGCGTCTGGATTCCCGACGTGCGCGACGGCCGCATTTGCGCTCGCCGTAACGCTATTGGCCTTTTCATCGACGAAGTAACGCCGCACCAGCATGGCTTGCTGCAGCTTGCCGCGGCGTACATAGGCCTCGTACAGCAGGTCTTTGATCACCTCGAGCAGCATCGCTGCGACGTGGCTCTCAAGCAGTGGCGGATTAGGGCGCGGATCCGAATCGCTGCCGAAGATCACGCTCTTGATGCGTGTGAAGCTTTCGGCGTCAAGCTCAGCCATTGCACGCACATTGTTGAGCTCATCATAGAGCCGCAGTTTCCCGACCTCGCCCAAATCGGCGAACATCGCCTGGGCAGCGCGACGGCACATCGACGCAAAGCCATTTAGCGCGCCCGCCGAATAGCAGGTGAGCGCTTCTTTGAAGAGCAGCTCCACCTCTTCAGGCAAGTAGGCGAAGGCGAAAGTCTCGCGTGGCCGTTCAACTTCAGTGAACTGCGGGGCAAGCTCGATGCGGGTAGCGGTGTACGCGCGCACCGCCAGCCGCAGAAAAATCGGCGCCAGACACGCATCGCAGCGATACACGATTCCTACATGTTTCGGCTTATGCGCTTGCAGGTCGTCGAATTGAGGTAACGCAGAGGGCGTGATATGCGCGGTCACCAGACAATGCGGACACACCAGTGCCAGATTCTGTTCCTGGTCGTGCACCATCCGACTGGCTGAATCTATGTATAGCGACATAGCCGTGTTGCGCGCCCTGTTGTTATCTGTTTGCGCGCAGTAGCTTCAATAGTAGCTCACGCGGCGCTTTGCGAATAATCATCAATCATGGTGCGACATAATCTGCGCAAATGCTAGAATGTGATCGGCAATAGCCGAGTAATCGCCTCCGAAGTGGCGCCCTGTGTCGATACCTTCGCCGCTCACGCGGTCGCGCTTGCCTGCCGGGCAAATAGTTGCGCTCTCGCCGGCGCCGTAAATGCACGGCACGGGAACCGCGATCGCGGCGAGCTCCGGGCGCACATCTCGCCCACGCAAGTCGGAGCCGGGAATCCAGTCCGCGACTCGGACGACAAAATCCGCATCCGACTCAATTCCGAGGAGACTGACTGTGATCAGCCGTTGACGCAGCTCTGCTGGCAGGCGGTTGACGATGAATGGTGCGACATCAGCGCCGAAGGAGTAGCCAATGACAATGAAGCGCGATTTCTTCCAGTCGGCTAGATAGTGCTCGAGCACGCGCGCGGCGTCGCGGGTAGCCTCATCCGGTGTGCGCAGATGCCAGAAATAGCGTAGCGAGTTGAATCCGACCGTTGAGACGTGCCGCGCGGCAAGGCGAGTGGCGAGTTCCCGATCGAGGCCCGCCCAACCGCCGTCGCCGGTCAGCAACAGCGCGAGCGTGTCGGTCTCTAGAGCGGCTCGTAAGATACTCACAGG
>DATCBZ010000246.1:0-11280 GCA_036511555.1 Steroidobacteraceae bacterium | reverse complement strand
GTCGGTGTCGTATCGCGCTCGGGCACTCTTGGCTACGAGGCGGCGGCGCAATTGGCGGCGTTGGGCCTGGGCGTCACGACGAGCGTCGGCATCGGCGGCGATCCCATCAACGGCAGTTCCTTTCGCGACCATATGGAGCGCTTCGAGAATGATCCGGAGACGGCGGCCGTTATCATGATCGGCGAGATCGGTGGTCCGCAGGAGTCGGAAGCTGCTGCTTGGGCGCGCGACCACATGACGAAGCCAGTCATAGGCTATGTCGCAGGACTCACGGCGCCCAAAGGGCGGCGCATGGGGCATGCGGGGGCCATCATCTCCGCGGCCGGTGATTCAGCTACCGAGAAATCCGAGCTGCTGCGCTCCTGCGGTTTGCACGTCGCGCCCAGTGCTGCGGAGCTGGGCTCCACGGTTGCGAAAGTCCTCGCATTGCATGCACGCTGAGCGCCGGGCGCTGCGCATGCGCTTCTATAGGACTCCGATGCCATGAGTTTCAAATCGATTGTCCAGGCGCCGGCACGGCTGCACCGCTCGGAACTCGCGGTTCCGGGGAGCAATCCAGCATTATTTGAGAAGGCGGCTAAATCGGCAGCCGACGTCATCTTTCTCGATTTGGAGGATGCGGTCGCGCCGGATGACAAGGAGCGCGCGCGCGTCAATATCATCGCCGGGCTCAATGACATTGACTGGGGCGCGAAGACCATGATGGTGCGCATCAATGGCCTTGACACGCATTACATGTACCGCGATGTCATTGAAGTTGTCGAAGCGTGCGAACGGCTCGACATGCTCCTCATCCCAAAAGTGGGCGTCGCGGCGGACGTCTACGCGGTCGATATGCTGGTGACCCAGGTGGAGAGCGCTGCGCGCAAGCACAAACGCGTCGGTTTCGAGGCGTTGATCGAAACGGCGTTGGGATTGGCCAATGTCGAGGCGATTGCGCAGGCAAGCCCGCGGCTTGAGGCCATGTCGTTCGGGGTTGCCGATTACGCCGCGTCGACGCGCGCCCGCACCACCGTCATTGGCGGCGTGCACCCTGACTCGGGCGTACTGGCCGATGCGTCCGCGGAAGGCGAACGGGCGTACTTCTGGACGGACCCGTGGCATGCGGCGCAAACACGCATGCTGGTAGCTTGCCGCGCCTATGGCTTGCGCCCCATCGATGGGCCATTCGGCGATTTTGGGGATGCGGCCGGTTTCAAATCCGCGGCACGGCGCGCCGCTGTGCTCGGTTACGAGGGCAAGTGGGCGATTCACCCCTCGCAGATCGCGCTCGCCAATGAGGTGTTTACTCCGACGGCTGCAGAGATCGATAAGGCTCAACGCATCGTTGCTGCAATGGAGCAGGCGGCGCGCGAGGGGCGCGGTGCCGTGTCGCTCGACGGTCGTTTGATCGACATGGCGAGTATTCGCATGGCGGAGTCGCTGCTGGGCAAGGCGCGCGCGGCAGGTTGTATCGCGCCCTCAGCGTAGTGCGCGGCGATAAATTGCGCACAGCATCTGGAGCAGTCAACAGCGTTGCGCACGCCGCCGTTTTAACGCCGCACGGTCGCATGCACTACGAGACCAAATTCGGCGGCGCTACTGTCTAGGCTGTGCCAGAAACTGGCGGCAAAGCTGCGGAATACCGCAATCTCGAATACCGACGAGCCATCGGCTGCATCTTCCAGGCGCCACAGCGTAGCAGCGACATGAGATGCCATGGTCGAAGCCACTTTGTTTATCCCTAACACGTGCTCGTGTAGATCGATTGGCAGGATCTTCGCCAAGGTGGCCCGCACAGCGGGTCCAGTAACCCGTAATATCGCATAGGCACTGCTTTGATCGGCGACGGCGGCGACATCACCCAGCGCGTCGCTCACGAACGCGGCAAAGCCATCGCCGCCCTCCTCGCGGGTAACGAGCCATGCTTCGGGTGCCGTCTGCAGTAACGCGATGTCATCGCGCGCGACGCGCCGCGGGCCATTTGGAAGCTCGAGACCGAAGCGCGCGCGAACACGTTGCGCCAACGCGGGCGCCTGGTTCTTTCGAGTGAGGAGCGTTGCGATAGCAAGCGCATCGCGATCGAAAACAACAACTCCGCGATTCACACCAGACGATGATGTCAGGCCGGTAAAAGCGGCTCGTGAGGACAGCATGTAATCAGTCATGACCCATCATCATTGTGAGGATGTTAGAGGCTCAGGGACGCTCAACTATGCAGCCGCGCGCCTTGCGGGTCGAAGAACACGGGCGATACAACCTCGACCTCCGCATCCCCGCCGCGGATGGGGCTGTGTGTGCGAATCCGCTCTCCCAGGCGCTTGGGCCCGCGCCGCAGTAGTCCTAAACCGATCCAGTGCCCAAGCGTCGGCGAATACGCAACCGAAGTGACATAGCCTTGATCATTGTCCAATGACGCTCGAGCGCTCAATTCAAGGAAATGCGCACCGGCGTAAAGTCGCACGGACTTATCGACCGGCACTATTCCAACGAGCGCCGGTCGCTCAGGGTCGCTAAGACCTGGCCGACGCGCCAGCACGCAACCGATGTAGTCCTTCTTCTTTGACATCATTCGTCCGAGACCCAAATCCGCCGCGGTAGTCGTGCCGTTGATCTCGTTACCGGTCACATGACCTTTTTCGATGCGCATGACGTTGAGCGCCTCGATTCCGTAGGCAATCACTTCGAACTGCCTGCCTGCCGCCATGATCGCGCGAATGGCGGAATCAGCGTAGCGCGCCGGCACTGCAAGCTCATAGGCAAGTTCCCCAGAGAATGAAATTCTAAAGAGCCTCGCCGGCACCGCGCCCCAGAAAAACTCCTTGACAGCAAGATAGGGAAACGCGACGTTCGAAACGTCGAGAGCGCCGCCGAGCAAGCGTTCGAGGAGACGGCGCGCATTCGGACCGGCAATTGCGTACTGCGACCACTGCTCGCTGACCGACACGATCTGCACGTCAAGCTGCGGCCAGAGCACCTGGCGTGCGTGCTCCATGTGCTGCATGACCTTGCCGGCATTGGCGGTCGTTGTCGACATGATGTAGTGATTGGGTGCGAGATGCGCGCTCGTGCCATCGTCCATCACAAGCCCGTCCTCACGCAGCATCAGCCCGTAGCGCACCTTGCCGACCGGCAGCGTCGCGAACGTATTGCAATAAAGCCGCTCGAGGAACACTGCGGCATCCTCCCCCTGGACGTCAATCTTGCCGAGCGAGGAAACATCACATACGCCCGCACTCGAACGCACCGCTGCAACCTCCCGTGTGACGATGGCGAGCCAGTCACTCTCGCCACTTGCCGCAAACCATTGCGCGCGCAGCCAATCGCCCGCCTCCATGAAAGTTGCGCCGCACTCTTGCGCCCAAGCATGGCCGGCGGTCAAGCGCGTCGGCTTAAAGTATTTGCCGCGATGCATGCCTGCAAACGCGGCAAGCGCCACAGGCGTATAGGGTGGCCGCGAAGTCGTCGTGCCGAGTTCCGGGATAGCGCGCTCGGTGAGCGCCGCCATGATGGCGTGCCCATTCAGGCTCGAGGTTTTGCCTTGGTCGGTCGCCATTCCGAGCGTTGTGTAACGCTTCAAAAGTTCGACGGCGGTAAAGCCCTCGCGCGCTGCCAGCGCCACGTCCTTATCGGTCACGTCGTGTTGAAAATCCACAAATGCTTTTGTACGGGCTCCGCTGACCGACCAGAGTGGCAGCATCGCGGTAAGCTCGTCACTGGCGGCCCACTGCCAACCTCCGGCCGCATTAAAGCCAGCGGCTTGCGCGGCGTTCCCGCCTGCTGCAGCACCTGCGCGCAGCGCCGCCGCCAGTGAGAAAGCACCGGCGGCCGCGCCGACGACAACCATGCCGGACGGCACCGCGTCGGGTACGAAGGCTGCGATCTCTTCCGACCAGCGCGGGCGCCCACCCAAATGAGTGCAAAGAGCCAGATTCGGATTCCAGCCGCCCGAGACGGCCAGCGTGTCGACGCGAATGTTTGATACCTGTCCGCCCGGATTGCGAACGCTGATGCGCTCGAGTGCTTGCCCGCCGCGCGCATCAATCACCTGCGAGCCGCATAGCACACACGCGCCGATGCGCTTGGCTTCAGCAAGAAGAGTTGGCGCGACTGCAGCGCGCGCATCGACAATGGCCGCCACGTGTACACCGGCATGCGCCAAGTCGAACGCGCTCTTCCAGCCATTATCGGTCGTGGTAAAGAGCGCTGCGCGCCGCCCGGGAACGACGCCAAACCGATTCACATAAGTGCGAATGGCGGAAGCCAGCATGACGCCCGGTGTGTCGTTGCCGCCGAAGACGATTGGTCGCTCAAGCGCGCCGGCGGCGAGCACCGCACGCTTGGCGACGATGCGCCAGAGCCGCTGCCGGACCTGATGCGGCAACGGCACCGGCAGGTGATCAGACACCCGTTCGAGCGCGCCAAAGGTGCGCGCGCCGGCGAGGCCACCGTCGTACACGCCGAACACGGTGGTGCGGCGCAGGATGCGCACTTCCGGATGGGACATGAGCTCCGCCTCGATGCGCCTTGCCCAGGTAGGGCCGCTCATGCCGTCGATGTCATGGCGCTCGCCGTTCAGGCGCCCGCCCAGAATAAAATCCTCATCGCACAGAACGACGCGTGCTCCGGATGATCCTGCGGCAAGCGCCGCGGCGAGACCCGCAGGTCCCGCGCCAATGACGAGCACATCGCAAAATAGGTGCGCCTTCTCATAGCGATCCGGATCTGCTTCTTGGCTTGCGTGTCCGAGGCCCGCCGCGCGGCGGATCGCGGGCTCATAGAGCTTCTCCCACAACGCGGCCGGCCACATAAAGGTCTTGTAATAGAAACCGGCCACCAGAAGTGGCGCGAACAGCGAGCTCACCGAACCCACATCAAGTCTGAGCGATGGCCAGCGGTTCTGGCTGCGCGCCTCGAGCCCATCGAAGAGCTCTGTTACGGTGGCGCGGGTGTTTGCCTCGCGCCGAGCGCCGTTACGCAGCTCAACCAACGCGTTCGGCTCTTCGGAACCGGCCGTGAGGATGCCGCGTGGCCGGTGATATTTGAACGAACGGCCCACGAGCCGTACGCCTGCGGCCAGGAGAGCAGAGGCAAGTGTGTCGCCTTGGAAGCCGTGAAACGCACGGCCATCGAAGCGGAAGGTCAACGGCCGATTGCGGTCGATGAGGCTGCCGGTGAGTCCCCGGTTTGGCTGTCCGAGTGGGTATCGCGCGCAGACACTCATGAGCCAGCAACGGGTCCGGGATAGTTCACCGCCAAGATCTCATGCGTGAGCGTATTACGCCTCACCCGCAACCACATGCGACAGCCGAAGGCGTGATACCACAGCTCATCGTGCGGCCCCGCAGGATTTTCGCGCAGGTACACCGCCGCGAAGAAATTTTCAGCCGCCTCCGAAGCAGACGGATCGGGACGCTTAATCGCCGCATCGCCACGATAGACGAACTCACTTGCGTCACGCTCACCGCAAAAGGGACATTCAATACGCATGGGATAATCCGGCGTGCATCAATGAAGCTACTGCAGATTCGGCTGGGCGCCGGTGCCCTTCTCGTCAATGAGATGGCCGGTTGCGAAGCGGTCAAGGCGATACGCGCGCGCCACCCCGTGCGATTCATCGCGCGCGAGCAAATGTGCAAAGCACCAGCCTGAGGCCGGCGTCGCCTTGAAGCCGCCGTAGCACCAGCCGCCGTTCAGGTAAAGGCCGTGGACTGGCGTGCGATCGATGATCGGCGAGCCGTCCATCGACATGTCCATGACGCCTCCCCAAGAGCGCAGCACGCGCACGCGGCCAAGCGACGGCATCAGCGCCATCGCGCCTTCGCAAACATCCTCCACCGTCGGCAGGTTGCCGCGCTGCGCGTACGAATTGTAACCGTCAAGATCACCGCCGAAGACAAGCCCGCCCTTGTCCGATTGGCTGACATAGAAGTGCCCCGCGCCGAAAGTAACCACCCCGGGGATTAACGGCTTGACGGCCTCGGACACGAAAGCTTGCAATACATGAGTCTCGATCGGAAGCGTAAGTCCCGCAAGCTTTGCCACGCGCGAGCTGTTCCCGGCAACGGCCATACCGATCCGACTTGCCCGAATCGGGCCGCGCGTGGTTTCAACTCCCACAATGCGCCCGGCTTCACGGATGAAGTGCGTGACCTCGCAATTCTGCACGATGTCGACGCCAAGGTTGCTCGCCGCACGCGCATAGCCCCAAACGACCGCGTCGTGACGCGCCGTCCCGCCGCGACGCTGCAAGAGGCCGCCATGAATCGGAAAACGCGCATTGTCGTAATCCAAAACGGGCAGCATGCGCCGCAGCGCAGCGGTATCGAGCAATTCGGCGTCGGCGCCGTACAGGCTCATCGCATTGCCGCGACGCACGAACGCGTCGCGCTGGGCATCCGAATGGCACAGATTCAACACGCCGCGCTGGCTCACCATCGCGTTGTAGTTGAGTTCCTGCTCCAGTCCCTCCCACAGCTTCATCGACCATTCATAGAAGGGACCGTTGCCCGGCAAAAGATAGTTCGAACGGATGATCGTCGTGTTGCGCCCGGCGTTTCCGGAACCGATCCAGCCTTTTTCAAGCACTGCTACATTCGCAACACCGTGAACCTTGGCGAGGTAGTAGGCCGTTGCGAGGCCATGCCCGCCGCCGCCGATCACAATGATGTCGTAGCAGTTCTTCGGAGTCGCATCCCGCCAAGCCGGACCCCAGCCGCGATGGCCGCGCAGGCCCTGCCGCACGAGATTGAAAATCGAATAGCGCACCAGCACGTCTCCCAATATCGGCGGCGAGTTGTGCAGCTAAGACGTTGAGTGCGTTGCGGGCGCTGTCAGGCGCTCCACACACGCGGCCAGCAACGCCAATACGGCATAAGAGACAAGCGCACTGACCGCCATGGCGTGCGGCGATCCGGGCGGTGGACCGAAATTGGTGAGCCCCTGCGCGATCGCAAGCAGCGTAACAAAGCTCCAGAAAAGATAACGACGTCCCAAGCTTGCACAGACTGCCTTGCGTGCGTACAGCCATGCACCGCCGACCAGTCGCAGCAACTCCAACGGGCAGCTCAAGAGCACGTGCCGCCAGAGACCCAGGACAACCTTTGCCGTATCGCCGTAAAGTGGCCGATCAGGCACACCCACAGCGGCACGCGCTTGTCAGCCGTCCGCGCGGCGAACGAGACGCCGTAATGACCTACAAACATGAGTTGCGCCACCGTTAACGAGCAACGTCGCAGCTTAACAGGCGCCGTGAGGCGCGGTGCGGCGGGACCCGGCGTGTACTGCCCCGCGAGAGGCCCTGCATCAAAATGAAGAGCGGATGGCGGTCCGCGTCGGTTAGCGAATGATCCACCCGCACGGTCGCGCCAAGATCGACCTTCGCCTCACCCGTCACCGACAGGATGCCGTGTCACACGAGTGGGCTGCAGAGCACCGACATAGCGTCATGCTAGATGAATAAACGCACAACGGCTCGCTCTCGATCAAGACCGCCACATCAGCCCTCCACCGCAAGCTTCAGTCTCAACAGCGCCCGGTCCCACTCTTGCGCGATAAGGTCGAGCGAATGACGCGCCTCTTCCAGACGCGCGCGTTCGAACTCCCACAGGCGTTCGCGGCCCACTTTGACATCGCGCACCAAGCCGGCGGCAGCGAGCACCTGCAGGTGCTTCGTGACTGCCTGCCGGGTGATGTCGGTTCCGGAGGTCAGCTGCACGATCGACATTGCGCCTTCGACGCAGAGAACGGTAATGAGCCGCAGGCGCGTTGCGTCGCCGAGCGCTGAGAAAATCGCGGCGGCGTTCGGCAGCGGCACGCTGGCTGCAGGCGCGCTAGCTCGCCGCGACATGACGTTCGATATTCTGCATCTGTTCGTCCCAGCCGGAGCCATTGATTCGAAACGCATCCCGACGGCGCGGCGCCGGAATCTGATCGAAGCCTGATTCGATGAGACGCAACGATGTGCCACCGTCGACCTCGCCAAGCTCGAATACCACGAGCGTCATCGGTTCCTGCGAGTAGTCGACGCCGCGCTCGATGGCAGCCGGATGCCAGTGCCAAGACAAGTAATTTGCCGGCTCGACACGCTCGATCAGGAGTTCGCAAACGAGGTGCTCGTAGCCAGGATACGTGGCGCGCCCTTGCACGCGCTGACCAGGGGTAAACGTGCCGCCGCTGAGTCCGAGGCCAAACCAGGCGCCGAACTCCTGAGCGTTTGATAGCGCCCGCCCTACGCGCGAGCGCGGGGCCTTGAGCCAAATCTGGCGTTCGATTCGATCGGTAGATGAGCTCATATGCAACCCCTTAGCTGCACATTACCGCAATCGTGTTCTACATGCAACCGTTTAATTGCACATGCAATGCAATCGGTTCACCTCCTACATTGCTCAATTAAACCGAAACCTCACGCCCGCCCAGACTGCGAGTGGCGGTGCCGGCGACACGGCATCCTCATTCGTCCAATCGTTCGGATTGGGACGGAAGGTACCGTTCGCGTTGAATGAGTTGCTGGTGAGAAACCCCGCTGTGGCATAGCGCTTGTCAAACACATTGAGTAGCCGCGCAAAGATGTCGAAGCGCTTCGTTACCTTAAAGGTGCTCTGTAGATTGACCACGTAATATCCGGGAATCCGCCCATTACCCGAAATAAATGCGCCCGCGGTGTTGGTACCGCCCGCCTGATTGGCGTTATTTTCATCTCCGTGCAGATATGAACCGGACGCTACGACAAGGTTGCCGCCGACGTCCAAGCGCGGATTTAATTCGTAGTCGAGCACGAGTCGTCCCGTATGCCGCGGAATGAGCGGAATGCGATCCCCGGGACGAACCAGGATGTTGCCGTCGGCGTCGGCAGTACTGTTCGATTCGGCGTTGACCTCGAAGGTCGACTGGAAAGTTGCATCGACGTAACTGTAGGTCAGATGCCAATTCAGACCAGCCTCTTTGCCACCCAACGCGAGGTCCAACCCCTGCCGGCGAGTACTGCCGACGTTGGAAAAATAGCCTTGATTGGTGCTAGCGGCGATAAACTCAATGTCGTTGCTGTTGAGCGTACGGAATGCGTCCGCGCTCCAAGTTAAGCGCTGACCGGGTAGGCTGCCCCGAACACCGATTTCCACCGTCCGAGCAACCACCTGCTTCAAATCCGGATCGCTGGCAAAGTCATTGGGAAGGCCACACGGTGCGGCAGGATCGGAGCAGCCCAGTTCGATCACGGTTGGTGCGCGGCTCGCCTCATTGTAATTGGCGTAGAAAGTAAGCGCGCCCGTCGGTGTCACCGTGAATCCAAAAGCCGGATTGAGACGGCTAAACGTGTGATTGCCGAGTAGCGGGCTCGCCTCATCAAATCCCGACCCGATATCTCCCGCATCCGTATCCACGCTAAATCCATTGAGTGTCTCGGTGTTGCGGTTGTAGCGGACCGACGCAGTAAAATGCAGCAGCTTATTGGGTGAGAGCGTGTCAGTGAGATAGGTGCCGAAAATCTTATTGGTGCCGCTGAGTGCAATAACAGTTTCGTTGTTGAGCGGATTGATATCGTAAATAAGGGTGCGATCGGACGCCAACGCGCCAAACTGGAACATCTGCGCAAAAGTGTCGCGGGATTCGTCGTAATCGATTCCGAAAATTGCCTGGTTTTTCCAGCCAAAGACTTCCTGTGAGTCCGTCAACTGTAAGCCGAGGCCGGCGGTGCGCTGGATCAGTCGGGACACTTCATTAAGCCCGTTATCGCAAAATGCATTGTCGGCTCGAGTCGTCGGCACCGCACTGCAGTCGATCGGCGGTCCGGCATAGTCGTCCGACAAATAGTTGTCATTGATGCTGCCATTGTTACTGCCGGTGAGCAGATGGCGATAGTAGGCATTTGCCGACAGCAGCAGGCTTTCGGTCAAAAATTGCGTGCCGGTAAGATTCGCGAAATTAAGAAGATTATGCGTGAAGTCGGGTGTGTAACTTGTTTCGCGACGGAAGTCGAGCATGCTCAGAGGCACGGCACCGTTGCCGAGCAGAATGGTATCTGCATAGGTATAACTCAGGTCGATGTCAGTCTTGTCGTTTTGCCAGCCTACCTTCGCAAATCCCTGGTACACCGTAGTCGGCGACAGGTCGCGCCAGCCGGTTTCGTCGAAGTAGTTACCGGTAATGAAATAGTCAAACTGGCCCATCTCGCCGCCAGTTTCTCCTTGGACCGCACGGCGGCCGAAGGAACCGCCGTATGCCTCCAGCTCGGTGCCCGGATTATCGTGCCCGCTCTTGGTTTGCACCGATAGGGCACCACCTAGAGTATTGAGCCCGAACACGGGGTTGGAGCCGGACATAAGCGTTACGGTGGAGATTGCCGATTCGGGGATCAAGTCCCAGTTAACGGTGTCTCCAAAGGACTCGTTCACACGTACACCGTCGAGATACACTGACATCCCTTCAGGCGTGCCAAGCAGCGGCGAGGCAGTGAAGCCGTGATAATTGATATCCAGTTGGAACGGGTTGTCGGCGCTTTCGCTGATATTGACGCCGGTAAAGTTTTTATTTAGGTAATCTGCCAGATCTAGGGCTTGCTGACGCTGCATGTCCTTGCTATCCGCGGTTTGGACGTTAGACGGCACTTCATTTATGGGTAGACCAAGCCCGGGTAGGGGCGCCGTGCCAATTACTACAACTTGGGGAAGTTCACGCGCCGTCGCCGCATTGCTCAATGCTTGTGGGCTCTGCTCCTCTTGCGACCAGGCACAAGGAGCCTGCGCAGCGGCCGTTATAGTCACGAAGCCATAAACGAGCAAGACTAACCTTGAGTGCGCCATTAGCGATCCCCTTATCATTCTAAAAATGACCGCTTCGCCAGCGGAGGCTGCCACGATCGCGTGGTAGCGACTTTGCTTTGCGCGCGCCGGCCGAGTTGCCTTCATTGCGCCTGGACAAGAAGCAACGCAAGCAGCCTCACGTCGGCAGCTAGCGAGAAGACTACCGGAACGGCCTCGGGAAAGTTTCCCGCTCGCGCACCGCATCCCGTCCAAATCGTGCAGCCCCGGTGCCGCATGAATTGCCACCGCAATCCTTAGCTTGCCGCCTCGCTAACTGGAATGCAGCGCAAGTCATCCCAAGTAATGGCGCCTTGAGGACGTAAGGCCGTGCGCTATTTTCGACAGCGCCAGGCGAGCCGACTCTAGTATCGGCGTGCTACGGCTCCGCGCGCCCGGTCAACGAGAAACCTCGCTCATCACCTTGTGAGTTATTTCAGCGAGCTGGTCGCGCGCGGCGTGGCTTGTGTGGTACAGCGCCTTCAAGAATGCTCGATCCCAATTG
>DATCBZ010000245.1:0-7119 GCA_036511555.1 Steroidobacteraceae bacterium | reverse complement strand
TGTATTACGCATTGAACGCATCGCACATGCCGCTCGTATGGTTGAAAGGCGTCATTGCAATCGTCGCGATCCTCGGGCTGATCTCCGTGGTGCTCGCGAGCATCGTCGGACAAGTGCGGATATTCTTCGCCATGGCGCGTGATGGCTTGGTGCCTGCGGCCCTTGGCCGCGTCGACCAGCGCCGCAACACGCCCTACGTCGGCACGCTCGTCACGGGCGTCATCGCCGCCCTCACGGCAGGATTTGCCCCGCTGGGACTTCTCGGTGAGCTCATCTCCATCGGCACACTGCTGGCGTTCGCCGTCGTGTGCGGCGGGATTTTGATCCTGCGGCGAATTGCGCCCAATGCCCGGCGCCCGTTCCGCACGCCTTGGGTGCCGCTCGTGCCCCTGCTCGGCGTGCTGAGCTGCGTCGCATTGATGGCTGTACTGCCGAATGGCACCTGGATCCGGCTCGTGATTTGGATTGGGTTAGGACTTGCCGTGTACGCACTGTACGGACGGCGGCACTCGAAACTGCGCAAGGAACTCGCGCTACGTTAAGCGCAGCGCTGCGGCAGGCTCTGCAGAAAAACCCCAATGCGCCGGCAGGACTCGGCGATCGTCGCGGCATCGGTGGCGAAGCATATGCGCACAAAGCCTTGCGTCTCGCGGCCGAATGCGCCGCCATCCATGACCGATACTCTTTGCGACTCGTATAGCGCATGCATGAATTCGCGTCCCGAGAAGCCCGTTCCACGCACATCGACGAGCATGAACATGCCCACCTCCGGCGGGTGCAGACTGATCCCGCTTAGGTCCCGCAGACCACGCGACATGAGCTCGCAACGGCCGCGGCAGTATTCGCGGATGCTGTTCTCCGCTTCCGGTGCCATCGCAAGCGCGACCAGCGCCGCCTCCTGAATAAAACCGGGCAGGCCAAAGAGCATGCACATCGCCACGGACTCGGCATGCATGACGAACTCGCGCGGCCCGACAAGCCAGCCGCAGCGCCAGCCGGTCATCGCATGAGATTTGGAGAGGCTGCTGGCGGTAACGACCTGGTCAGGCAGCTGCGTCGCAAGGCTTGCCTGGCGGCCGCCCGGTGACAGGCCGGCATAGACTTCGTCAGCGATGACCCAGAGCCCATGGCGCTCGGCGATTTTGCCGATTCCGGCAAGCTCCGCCGCATCGAGCACGACGCCACTTGGATTGTTGGGCGATGCAAAGAAGATCGCACGCGTGCGCGAGGTAACCAGTTCAGCAAGACTCGCCAGATCCGGACGAAAGCCGCACGCCGCGCGCTGCGGCGCGCGCACCAGGCGCGCGCCCGATACCTCAATGGTCGCCGCATAGGTCGGATACATGGGATCAAAGGAGATGACTTCATCTCCCGGTCCTGCCACGCATAATGACGCTACAAATAACGCATTTTGCGTCCCGGCCAGCACAATGACGTTCTCGGCGCTCACCTGCTGCAGCGTCCGCGCCGCATGTGCGCGCGCTATGGCCTCGCGCAGCGCGGGCCGACCCGGCGCTGGAGTGTAATGAGTGTCGCCGGCGCGCAGGCGCTCGATCGCCCGTTCGACGATCGGTACCGGCGTGTCAATCAAAGGATCGCCGACGCTCAAGACAATGACGTCCTCGCCTCGATCGCGCGCAGCAGTCGCCTCGTAGTGCGTGAGCCAGGCGTCCGCGCCGTCGCCGCGGATCCGGCCGACCAGTGCGGAAAATCGCATCGCGCGACTCCTCATCGTGTGGATGGCTAGAATTGACTGCACATATTACTGTGCGCGACCAGCAGATGATTATGAACACGCAGGCGTTGACGGTCGGACGCTACGTTGCGCAGGTTCTGGTGGCGAACGGCATCGACACGGTATTCGGTATACCGGGCGTGCATACGCTGGAACTTTATCGCGGACTTGCCGCATCCGGGCTGCGCCACGTGCTGGTGCGACACGAGCAGGCCGCCGGGTTCGCAGCCGACGGCTACGCGCGCATCAGCGGACGTCCCGCGGCAGCCTTCGTAATCTCGGGCCCCGGCGTTACAAACATCCTGACCGCGATGGCACAGGCCTACTCCGACTCGGTGCCGATGCTCGTGATCGCGAGCACACCGATTCGTGCCTCGCTCGGCAGGCGCTGGGGGGTCCTGCATGAGCTGCCCAACCAGCACGGCATCGTCGCAGCGCTACTTGATACCGCGGCCAGCGCGCGCTCGGCTGACGAGGTGCGTGAGCAGATGCGCACAACGCTTGCTTCACTGCGCCATGGGCGTCGCCGCCCCGCGTATCTTGAGATCCCGCTCGATCTCCTGGCAGAGACGACCACCTTGCGTGCCGAGCGTTTTGACGTTGCGTCTTGGGTGCACCCGCCGCTCGAGCACGAGATTGCGCGTGCCGTTCTCCTTCTTGAACGCGCGCAACGGCCGCTCATCATCGCCGGCGGTGGCGCCACGCACGCCGCCGCTTCGCTGCGCCAGCTCGTCGATGCGCTGGATTCCTACTTCGTCACGACTGCAGCCGGCAAGGGGCTACTGCCCGAACACCACCCGGGAAACCTTGGCGCCTCTTTGCCCTATCCGGTTGTTCAGGAACTCATGGCAACGGCTGACGTCGTGCTCGCGGTCGGCACCGAGCTTGCCGAAACTGACGTGTATACAGGGACCAGGCTTGCGCTCAACGGCAGGATGATCCGCATTGATATCGATCCGGCAAAGCTTGCGGACCAATACGCTGCAAGCCTCCCGATCCGTGCTGATGCGGCGTCGAGCGTCGCTGCAATCAGCGCGTCGCTGCGCGCACGCTCGGGTTGGCGTTCGCTCATTGGCCAAGCGTCGCTGCATCGGGCGCGCCTTGAAGCATGTTTTGATGCACCGACGCGGGCGCGTCTCACGGGACTGCGCGCGTTGCGTGCGGCGCTGCCAGCCGATGCCGTTGTGTTCAGCGACATGACGCAGATCGCGTATCTCGGCAATTACGCCTTTGCCACCGACCGGCCAGGCACGTGGTTTCATCCGTCGGGCTACGGCACGTTGGGGTACGCGCTACCCGCCGCACTGGGCGCCAAGATCGCCGCGCCCGAGCGCGCGGTGGTCGCACTCGCGGGGGATTTCGGCTTGCAGTTCACCCTGCACGAACTCATGACCGCGGTTGAACTCGACGTGAGTTTGCCCATTGTCGTGTGGAACAACGCAGCTTTGGGGCAGATCCGCGACGACATGCTTGCGGCCAGCATCAAGCCTATCGCTGTGGCGGCGCGCAATCCGGACTTTCAGTCTCTGGCGCACGCCTGCGGTGCGCGGGGAATGCAAGTCACCGGTCCACAACAGCTCACGCAAGCGGTGCGCGCCGCCCTCGAACGGTCCGGACCGACGCTGATCGAGGCGCTGGAAAGTGAATTTCTTGCGGGCGCGCCAATGGGTTAGGATACGGCCGATCCGTCATCCCGGTAGCCTCGTTCATGAAAAAATTGACCCATACGGCCTGTTTTCTATCCGCAGCGGCGCTGCTGCTGCTCAGCACAGCCCAAGCGCAGGATACGACTGCGCCGGAGCATCCCGCGACGGCTGCCAAGCCCGCACACACCTCCGCAGCCAAAGGCTCAACGAGTGGTGCCTTGAGCACAACGAAGGACAAGCAGAGCTATGCGCTCGGCATGAATATCGCGGAAAACGTCAAGGCGCAGTCCGTCGAGATCGATCCGAATATTCTCCTCAAGGGCATGAAAGACACGCTCTCGGGCGGCAAGACCCTGCTTACGATCGATGAAGAGCACGCGACCCTGATGGAGCTGCAGAATGGTCTGCGCAAAGCTCAAATGGAAAAGATGGCGAAGGCCGGTGAGAAGAACAAGACTGAAGGCGCGGCGTTCCTCGCGGCCAACAAGAGCAAGCCTGGCGTCGTGACTCTGCCAAGTGGTCTGCAATACAAGATATTGCACGCCGGCACGGGACCCAAGCCAACGGCGTCTGATTCGGTGTCGTGCAACTACAAGGGCACGCTCATCGACGGTACCGAGTTCGACAGTTCCTATAAGCGCGGTGAGCCGACCACGTTTCCGGTAAGCGGCGTCATCAAGGGTTGGACCGAGGCGCTGCAACTCATGCCGGTCGGATCCAAGTGGCAGCTATTTGTGCCAGCGTCGCTCGCCTATGGCGACCACGCGGCAAGCGCGATCATTGGGCCCGACGCCACCTTGATCTTTGAGGTGGAGCTCGTCTCCATTCAGGACAAGAACGCGGCGAAGGTGCCGACGACGCCCGAGAAGAAGTAGCCGCTCGGGCGCTGCGCGCCCGCTTTGCCTGCGGACGCAGGCGCGACTTGATCGCGCCTGGTCTCTCAGGCCGCTTTGCTGCCTGTAGTCGAGCACGTGCGCGCCACGCATGGGCTTCTTGTCTTTAGTGGCCGATCGTCGAGTCGATGAACGAATCAAGATCGCGCTTCATCTTTTGCAGAGATGGCGGATTCACGTACATCATGTGACCGGCTTCGTAGTACTGCATCTTGATGCGAGTATTGAGTCCCGGTGGAAGCCCCAGGTGCGACATCACGTACTCGGTGGCCGAGAACGGCGTTGCCAGATCAAAATAGCCATTCAGTACCAGCACGCGCAGATCCGGGTCCTGCACGAGCGCGTGAGCAAGATCGACGCCGGAGTTGACGAACGGCTGCTCGGTGCTCGCTCCGATCGGCCGGTGCACCCACTTCCAGTGGCTACCCACATCTTCATTCAGCGTCCGGTAGGTCTTGCCTTGGCCGAAACCTAAGTCGCCATGATAGTAGTCCATGAATGCGGCGGTGAATGCAGCGCTGATCCCGCTCGACTGCGGGTCATAGTCCGTGAACTTTTCCAGCGGATCCTGCGTAGGTCCGGTAAAACGCGCATCAAGACGTCCCAACGTCTTGTGCTGGGACTTCAGAAGCTCGTGTACGAACGCATTCTCTGACACGCGCAGATTGGCCGCTTTGAGATACTCAACCGAAAGCCCCGTGTATTGGTGCAGCTGTTCGGCGACGGCGTCGAGCTCCGCGTCTGTCATGGCGTCGCCCTTCATGAGCGCTGCATTGAAAGGTCCGATAGCGTAGCGTCTGACCTCATCGAGAAACGGGGCGAGCTCAGCCGGCTGATTAGGCAGCGCATGGTGATACCAGGCAACGGCTGCGTAGCCCGGCAGGTACACCGCATACGGCCGATCATTGCCGGGAACCTCGGCGAACAGCGCCTCAATGTCGGTCGCGACAGACACCAGAATAAGCCCGTTGAAAGTAAGCGAACGGCGCGCGCGCAAATAGTCGACGATCGCCGCGCCGCGAGTCGTGCCATAGCTCTCGCCGAGCAGATACTTCGGCGAATCCCAGCGCTTGTTGTCGCTCGTATATTGCGCAATCAGGCGGCTGACGGAGTCGATGTCCGGATCAACACTCCAGAAGTCCTCGTCCTTCTTGTCGCAGACCGCGCGGCTTAGCCCGGTCCCGACCGGATCGATCATCACAAGATCAGCCTTATCGAGCACGCCGTACTCATTGTCCACGAGTCTGAATGGCCCGGCAGGCGTTGGCTCGGGATCGGAAATGACGACGCGGCGCGGACCGAGCGCACCCACATGTAGCCATAGGGAAGCCGATCCCGGGCCACCGTTGAACGCAAACATGATCGGCCGTTGGGCGAGGTCCTTGACGTCGTGCCTGGTGTAGGCGACATAGCCCATGTTGGCAATTGGCTTATCTTCGTCGTCACGAATGACCATGACGCCGGCCGTTGCCGTGTAGTCGATAGCCTTGCCTTTGACGGTAATGTGATGCTGGGTCACCGACTGCTCGGCGTGGGGTTCTCTCTTCCAGGCTTCCTTTTTATCGCGGTCTTCTCCCTTGGAATTCTGGCAGAGCGCGCTGGTCGCCGATGCGGAGTCTTTGCCCTCGTCGGCCCATGCCGCGCCCGCCAACGTCGCCACAACCACGCTAAAACTCACCGCCAACAGTCTGTTCACTGTAGTGATCTCCTGAGGTGCCACGACGGTCGCTGCCACCGCCGAGATGAAAACGCGGCCGCAAGTGTAGTAGGCCGGCTGCATGTTTGTGAATGAATGCGGTGGAGGGAGGCGTCCTTGCGACGCTTTGCGCGCAGATTGGCGATCGCAGATACCTCGCCGGCGGCCTCAAAACCTCTGCTAGGCGGCTGCAACACTCACGCGGTTACGACCCGTAAGTTTGCTGCGATACAGCGCCTCATCGGCCCGCCGCAAGAGCGCGGCGGAGGTGAATGCGGCCGCATCGCAAGCAGGAGTGAGCGCTGCGACGCCAAGACTTGCCGTCACGCTCAAAGGTCCGGCCGTCGTCATGATTGGCGTCAACTCAAGGATCGCGCGAATCTTTTCCGCCGTTGCCAGCGCGCCGGGAAGTTCCGTCTCAGGCAGAACGATTGCAAATTCCTCGCCTCCGTAACGAGCTATCCAATCGCTGCCCTGACGGATAACACCGCGTGCGCGCAGTGCAAATTCCCGCAGCACCTCGTCGCCGACAACGTGACCATACTGGTCATTGATATTCTTGAAACGGTCGAGGTCAGCCATGACGACACTCAGGCAGTGGCCATAGCGCCGCGCACGCTCGGCTGCCTGTGGAAGTTCATCGTCCAGATGGCGGCGATTGAACGTGCCGACCAGTGCGTCGATGACGGTGAGCTGCCAGATTCTTTCATTTGCCGCCCGCAGCGACAGCTCGAGCTGCACGATGCGCCAGCCGGCATTGACATGGGCAAGAAGCTCCGCCGGGTTGATGGGCTTGCGAATAAAATTATCGGCCCCTGAACCGAGCGCGCCGACCACGTTCTCGGCGGAGCCGTGACCCGTCAGCAGCAGGATATACACGTAGCCGGGAAGGTTGGCCTCGCGCACATGCCGACACAAATCGGCGCCATTCATGCGCGGCATTTCCCAATCGGTGAGCAGGATATGAAACGGATCGTGCTTTATCTTCTCGAGCGCCTCAATCCCGTCGGCGGCGCAATCCACGACGTAACCGCCCTGCTGCAGGAATGTCTGCAGCAATTCACGCTCCATGGGCGAGTCTTCGGCGATCAGCAAGCGAGGTACCGGGTACGTCGCATCGATTGGTCTTTCAGCCGGCCTTATCGGATT
>DATCBZ010000244.1:0-4696 GCA_036511555.1 Steroidobacteraceae bacterium | reverse complement strand
GACGCGCCGCTTCAATCTCACGCGCCGTCATGCGGGCGCGGCTCGTCGCCTTCAGGCCGAATTCGCCGAAGGAGACGTTGCTGCCGCGCAGCGCGAGGCCTGCGTTCCTGCCCTTGAACTGCTTTCGATATTTGGTGCGCTTAGGTTGCAACACAGCTTTTAACTCATGCGCTCGGTTGTTCGGCGGCGGCGGCCGCTACCGGTACCGCGACAGGGGCCGCGGCGGCCTCGGCGTCGACTGCCACCTCGACCTTCGGCTTCTCGAACACTTCGCCCTTGAAGATCCATACCTTCACGCCGATGACGCCGTAGGTGGTACGGGCTTCGGATAAGCCGTAGTCGATATCGGCGCGGAACGTGTGCAGCGGAATGCGGCCTTCGCGATACCACTCGGTGCGCGCGATCTCCGAGCCGTTCAAGCGCCCGGAGACACGCACCTTGACGCCCAGGGCGCCGCTTCTCATGGTGCTCATCACGGCGCGCTTCATGGCGCGGCGGAACATCACGCGTTTCTCGATCTGCTGCGCAATGCTGTCGGCGACCAATTGCGAATCAAGCTCAGGCTTTCGGATCTCGGCGATGTTCAGACGCACGTCGGTCACGCTCATGCCGAGAAGCTTTGCAGTCTCCTGACGCAGCTTCTCGATGTCCTCGCCCTTCTTGCCGATGACGATGCCGGGACGCGCGGTCTGAATCGTGATGTTGACCTTTTTCGCGGCGCGCTCGAGGAATATGCGGCTTACCGAGGCCTCGGCCAGGCGCTTGCGCAGGAACGCGCGCACCCGAAAGTCCGTATGCACATGTGCCGGAAACTGCTTCTTACCCGCATACCACTTGGAGACCCACTCACGCGTGATCCCCAGGCGGATGCCGATCGGATTGACCTTTTGACCCATGCGCTAGTCCTTCTTCCCGTCGCTGACGGCGACAGTGATGTGGCTGTTACGCTTGACGATGCGAGTACCGCGGCCTTTGGCGCGGGCGGCAAAGCGCTTCAATTGCGGCGCCTCATCAATCATCACGCGCGACACTTTCAACTCGTCGATGTCGACGCCGTGATTGTGCTCGGCATTGGCAACGGCGGACGCCAGCACCTTGCGCACGAGCTCCGCGCCCTTCTTCGGCATGAACTTCAGCACCGACAGCGCACTGCCGACCGGCTCGCCGCGCACGACGTCGGCAACCAGGCGGCACTTCTGCGGTGAGATGCGCGCATAGCGCAGTTTGGCCATGACTTCCATTGCCTGTACCTCTTAGGTCGCCGCCGACACTTTCTTGTCGCCCGAATGCGCCTTGAAAGTGCGTGTGGGCGCGAACTCGCCGAGCTTATGGCCGACCATGTTCTCGGTCATGAGCACCGGGATGTGCTGACGGCCGTTGTGCACGGCGATCGTCAGACCCACCATTTCCGGAATGACCATGGAGCGGCGCGACCAGGTCTTGATCGGCTTGCGATCATTCTTGGCCGAGGCGACCTGCACCTTCTTCGCAAGATGCAGATCAACAAAGGGTCCCTTCTTCAATGAACGCGGCATATCAGCGTACCTTGTTCTTGCGGCGCTGCAGGATCATGTGATCCGTGCGCTTGTTGTGACGCGTCTTCAAACCCTTGGCGTTCTGGCCCCACGGCGATACCGGATGCGGATTGCCTTGACCCGACTTGCCCTCGCCGCCCCCGTGCGGATGATCGACCGGATTCATCGCAAGACCGCGCACCGTGGGGCGGATGCCGCGCCAGCGTTTTGCGCCCGCCTTGCCGTAGCTTCTCAAGTTGTGTTCGTCGTGCCCGATCTCACCGACGGTCGCGCGGCAATCCACGTGCACGCGGCGTGTCTCGGTCGACTTCAAACGCAGCGATGCGTAGATGCCTTCGCGCGAGGTGTACTGCACCGAGCCGCCAGCGCTGCGGGCGAGCTGCCCGCCCTTGCCGGGCTTCAATTCGACGTTGTGCACGAGGGAGCCGACCGGAATGTGCCGCAGCGCCATCGCATTGCCGGGCTTGATGGGCGCATCGGCGCCGGAGCGGATTTCATCGCCGGGCACGACGCCCTTGGGCGCGAGAATGTAGCGGCGCTCGCCATCCTTGTAGAGGATGAGCGCAATGTGCGCGGTCCGGTTCGGATCGTATTCGATGGTCTCAACGATGCCCGCAATGCCGTCCTTGTCGCGCTTGAAGTCGATGAGGCGGTACTTCTGCCGCGAACCGCCGCCGACATGACGCGTCGTGATGCGGCCAAAATGATTGCGCGCGCCGGTCTTGCTCTGCGCCACTGTCAATGGCGCGTACGGCCCGCCCTTGTGCAGGTGCGAGCGGTTGACCTTGATGACCGAGCGGGTGCCGGGGGATGTCGGCTTGTATTTGATCAGGCTCATGCCTTCGCCCTCGCCTCATAATCAATGGTCTGTCCGGGAGCCAGACTCACGTAGGCCTTCTTCGAGTCCTGCGTGCGCCCGGTGCGGCCGCCGAAGCGGCGCG
Organism: Steroidobacteraceae bacterium; assembly: GCA_036511555.1. Taxonomy (GTDB): domain Bacteria; phylum Pseudomonadota; class Gammaproteobacteria; order Steroidobacterales; family Steroidobacteraceae; genus PALSA-1196. The sequence goes on along the minus strand of DATCBZ010000244.1, from coordinate 2,220 downwards.
TCTTGCCCGGCTCGTTCAGAATCTGCACCGCGCTTACTTTGACGTCGAACATCATCTGCACGGCCTTCCTCACATCAATCTTGGTGGCGTCGCGGCGCACGCGGAACGTGTATTGATTGTGGTTCTGCATCGCAAGCGAGCTCTTCTCGGTGACGTGCGGCGCGATCAGCACCGTCATCAGCTCTTCGCGGTTCATGGCAGGCGCTCCTCAATCATCTTCACAGCGGCGACGGTCATCAGCACCTTGTCGTGGCTCACGAGTGCGACCGGGTTTAACTTGCCCACTTCGAGCACTTCGACTTTGTGCAGGTTGCGCGCCGCGAGGAACAGCTTCTCTTCCACCGCCTCGACCACGATGAGCACGTTGTCGAGCTCCCAGGTCTTCAGCTGATTAACGAGCAGACGCGTCTTGGCCGCCTCGAGCGTCAAGTCCTCGGTGACGAACAGGCGATCCGTGCGCGCCAGTTCCGAGAGCATCGAGCGCATCGCGCCCTGATACATCTTGCGGTTCACCTTCTGCGAATAATCGCGCGGCTTGGCGGCAAAGGTGCGCCCGCCGCCGACCCAGATCGGGGAGCGCGAGGAACCGGCGCGCGCCTGGCCCGTGCCCTTCTGAGCGTGGGGCTTTCGGCCGCCGCCGCGCACTTCGGCGCGTGTCTTCTGCGCCTTGGTGCCGGCGCGACCGGCTGCCTGATAGGCCGTCACGACCTGATGCACCAGAGCCTGGTTGAATTCACGGCCGAACGCCGCATCCGAGACCTGCAGCTCCGCCTTGCCGTTCAATACTTTGAGCTTCATCTGCCGATGCCCCTGTTACTTCTTCACCGCGGTCTTGGCCGCAGCAGCTGCAGGCGACTTTGCGGGCATCAGCTTTATCCGCGCGCCCTGGCGCGCAGCCTTCAATGACGGCCGCACGATGACGTTGCCGCCTTCGGCTCCGGGAACGGCGCCCTTGATGAGGAGCAGGTTCCTCGCCAGATCAACCTCGACAACCTTCAGGTTCTCGGTCATGCGGCGAATCGCACCCATGTGCCCGGACATGCGTTTTCCTAAGAACACGCGTCCCGGGGTCTGGCGCTGGCCGATGGAGCCGGGGGTGCGATGCGACAGCGAGACACCGTGGGTCGCATGGTGGCCGGCGAAGTTGTGCCGCTTCATGGTGCCGGCGAAGCCCTTGCCGATGGTCGTACCGGTGACATCGACCGCATCGCCCGGCTTGAACAGCGCCACCGTGATTTCGGAGCCGGCGGCAAGCTCGGTGCTTTCCTTTTCCCCTAAGCGAAATTCCATCAGCGTGCGTCCGGGTGCGACTTTGGCCTTGGCATAGTGGCCGGCAACCGCGGCGGAGAGAAGCTGGGGACGTTTGACGCCGAAGCTGATCTGCACGGCGCGATAGCCGTCGGTCGCAACCGACTTCACCTGCGTCACGCGGTTCGGCAGCACTTCGATCACGGTCACGGGCACGGTGACACCGGCCTCGGTGAACACACGCGTCATGCCGGCCTTACGCCCTAGCAAACCCATTGGCATCGATGACTTCCTCTAGTGCGACGCGCAATGTGAACGCATCGCGGGGCGCGACAGCGGGATCAAGGTGACGCCGACAGGAGATTTCCGCAGCCATGAAGAGGCGGCGGGTCTCGAGTGGTCTTGGAGCTCGATGGCTCCAACCTCGCCCGATGCCGCATTCGCGGCCAGCCCCCGATAAGCCTTTGTCCGGGGGCGAAACAGCCGCGTAGTATACGCAGCGACTACCTTCAGTTCAACTTGATCTGGACGTCTACGCCGGCCGGCAGATCAAGCTTCATGAGCGCATCCACCGTTTTATCGGTGGGGTTCAGAATGTCCATCAGACGCTTGTGCGTGCGCAGCTCAAACTGATCGCGCGCGTCCTTATCGCCGTGCGGCGAGACCAGAAGCGTAAAGCGCTCCATCTTGGTCGGTAGCGGCACCGGGCCCTTGACCGTTGCGCCGGTGCGCTTGGCGGTCTCGACGATTTCGCGCGCGGAGCTGTCGATCAAACGATGATCGAAAGCCTTCAGGCGGATGCGGATGTTTTGGTTTGCCATGTAATTGCCTTACTTCAGAATCTTTGACACGACGCCTGCGCCGACGGTCTTGCCGCCCTCACGGATCGCAAAGCGCAAACCTTCCTCCATCGCAATCGGACTGATGAGCTCGACCACCATCTTGATGTTGTCCCCGGGCATGACCATCTCC
>DATCBZ010000243.1:0-4640 GCA_036511555.1 Steroidobacteraceae bacterium | reverse complement strand
CTCGGCGCAGACGGGGCGAAGCTCTCGAAGCGGCATGGTGCGGTCAGTGTGCTGCAATATCAGGAGGAGGGCTACCTGCCCTCTGCGCTTCTCAACTATCTCGTGCGACTCGGTTGGGCCCACGGTGATCAGGAGGTATTTACGCTTGCGGAGATGATCGTCGCGTTTGATATCCGGGACGTCAATAAGGCGGCGTCGGCGTTCAATCCGGAGAAGCTCCTGTGGCTGAATCAGCAGCACATGATGCGCATGCAGCCGGCGGACTTGGTGCCGCACCTGCGCGTGCAGCTGAAGCGTATCGGCCTTGATAGCGACGATGAGGCTCTGCTTGAGGGGGTGATCGCCGCGCAGCGCGAACGAGCGAAGACTCTGAAGGAGATGGCACAGAACAGCCGCTACTTCTTTACAGCGGACATTGAGCGTGACCCTAAGGCGGCGGCAAAGCACTTGACCGGCGTCGAAGTACCCGCGCTAACGGAGGTGCGCAGGCGCTTGGCGGACTTGGCTGAGTGGAGGAGTGAATTGATCAATGGCGTCCTCACTGCTCTCGCCGCGCAACTAAACGTGGGGCTCGGAAAAATCGCTCAACCCGTGCGCGTCGCGGTGACCGGTTCTTCGGTGTCGCCGCCAATTGACGCCACACTTGCGTTGCTCGGGCGCGAGCGTGTGCTTGCGCGTCTCGATGCGGCTATTGCGCGCTGCGGCAAGGAATGACGGGGTGCGCGTCTTCCACACCGGATAACGCCCGGTCCGCTATGCTAGAGCGTCACCAACCGCGAGGATAGGTTTCGTGCCGAAGGTTTCGATGCTGCTGCGTGTGGCGAAACTCGTTTTCTGGGTGGCTGTCGTCTTTACGTTCATCTGTGCCGTGCTGCCGTCGAAACACGTGATTCACATCTTTGACTGGGATAAGGCCGAACACTTTCTCGCGTTTTACGTCCTGACGGGGCTCGCGGTCGCGGCATTTCCGCGCCGCAACCTATTCCTCGTTGCGGTCGCGCTCTCGGCCTTTGGCGCATTGATCGAATTGGTGCAGGGATTGTCGTTCGTCGGTAGGGATCGCGACTTCAAGGATTGGATTGCCGATACTATTGCGATCGGTATGGCGCTTGCGCCGATGTTGCTTGTCTGGTGGCGCAATCAGGTCGAAACCGAAGCACGGACCAACAAGGTCTAAAGCGCCGCCTCAGTGGCGGTCGTTGAGTGCGTTTGCGAGTTCCAAGATGTCCTCTGCCGACGCCTCACCATGCGTAAGACAGATGCGGATGATGTCGCGACCCTCGAGCTTCGCCGCTGCGACCCACGCGCGCCCTGAAGCAGTGAGCCGCTGCGCAACCGCTCGCGCCTGACCCAACTCGGGCGGAGGTTCGACGCAAAGCACGGCGAGCGAGGAGTCGTTGGCAATATGCCATCCCGTCGCCACAAGCTTCTCTTGGAGCAAAGCCATCAGTTCGATCGACCGTTCTACATGCTGCGCGTAGCCACGCCAGCCGGCCGCGGCGAGCGACAGGAACAAGCGCAGTCCAAGAAATCGCCGCGACCATTGTGCCGTCGTGACATACGGATCTAGGTTTACGATGTTGGAAGGCATGAAGGTCGTTGAGACGTGAAATACGGATGACAACATGGGCGCGTGTCGCGTCATGAACATTCCGCAACCCATGGTCGTTGCGAACCATTTATGGGCATCGATCGTGATCGAGTCGGCTTGCTCGATGCCGCAAAGCGCGCTGCGCAGTTTGTCGGAGGCGATGAGCGCGCCGCCCCACGCGGCATCCACGTGGTACCAAAGGCCCGAGCTACGCGCCGTCAGCGCGCAGGGCCCCAGCGGATCGATCATTCCGGCATTCGTGGTTCCTGCGGTCGCAACGATCATGACAGGTCTCAAGCCTCGGGCCTTATCGGCAGCGATCTCGTTGCTGAGCGCGCGGACATCCATACGGCCGGCGCCGTCTGTCGGAACGAGCCGCGCGGCCGCACGTCCGAGCCCGGTCTCGTGCGCGATTTTGAGCCACGCCAAATGGCTCTCTTTGGAGATGTAAAAGACCGGGGCGCCGGGGAATGCCCGTGCGCCGTCCACCGAGAACTGCGGGCTCGCTCGGGTAAGAGCGCACAGCAGCGCGGTGCGGTTCGCCTCCGACCCGCCGGAGGTGCAATGACCGACGGCGTCCGCTGGCAATCCGGCTCGTATCGCGACCGCCCGGACGACATGCGCCTCGATCTCGACCGCGGCGGGCGCGCTCGTCCAGGTCGCAAGTTGTGGATTGAAGGCTCCCACAATCCGATCGGCGCACTCGGCCGGGAACGTTGGAGCCGGGTTAAAGAGGCCGAAGTAGCGCGGGTGCGTCATGTGGACGATACCGCGCTCCATCTGCGCGATGCTCCAGGCAAGCAGGTCAGCGAGCGGCCGCGGTGAGTGAAAATCGAAGGCGGCCAGTTCGCGCTTGAAGCCGCCAAGATCTATCGTCGGTATTACCGAGCCCTGCGCGATCCTCGCATTCACGCGCGGCAGTTCGCGCGTCAGGAAATCATCTAAGCACTCGCGCTCAGCCCGGCTCGGGAAGAGTGCCGAGGCGGGTCGGGGCAAGTCAGGGCTGCTACTCAAACGACAGCCCCCTGCAAGCCGTGGCGCCCTTTCGAGAGCAACAACAGCCAATTTGCATAGATCCGTTGCGCGGCCGTGCGCCAGCTTCGAGCGTTCGGACCTTCGACTTCGACGGGCGGGAACTTGGCAAGCAAATCAATGTTTCGGTGCGAAAGTGCGCGCGTTCGAAAATCGGCAACTGCCGCCGCAGCTTGGGCATCAAGATAGTCACGCGGCATGCACGGATAACTGTCTCTTTCATTGCGCAGGAATCGGCCGATGTCCCTTTGATATTCGCGCAGCAGCGATCCTTGGTCATACTCGGGATGGCCCTGCAGGAACAAAAACAGACTCTTTCTTTGCTTCATGAACATGTCGGCGCCGGCGGCGAGCGACCTTGAGAGCAGCTGATAGCCTGCGGCAGTCAGCGCCGCCTCGGGTAAATCGTTGGAGCGCGAATGCGGGATACACCAACTGGCTGCGGTGCCTGCCAGGATACTGTGCTCGGCAACCTTGGCGCAGTCGAATACACCGGAGAGCTTCTCGGGAAACTTTTGCCGAGCGATGCCGTCCAGGTGAAACACCGCGCCGTGCGCCGCAAGACAAGACCAGAGGGTTGAGATCGTATTCTCTTCGGCCCAATCGACGAGGCGCGTCAGCGTCGGCCAATACGGCTCACTTGACAGGACAGGGGTACGTGGTTCCGTACCGCTGACAATGAGGCCGTCTAGGCGGCTCTGCCATAGATTGTCGAAACTTTCGTAGTTTGCATCGATATATGCGCGACTGTCTTTCGATCGCGGCGCTTCGGGCAATGAGAAGAGACGGATACGGATGGCGGTACGGCCGGCGGCGGCGCGGAGCAGTGCCGTGAATTGCCGCTCCGTCGTCTTCAGCGCTCCGTCGGGCATGTTGTTGACGAGGCCGACGACAATGGGCTCGCCTTCGCAGAGCTGCCGCATTACTTGGTGCGCTTCCCCACCGCCGATCCCAATGCCTGATCAAGGTCGGCAATAATGTCGTCGACGTGTTCAATACCGATGCTGAGCCGGATCGTCTCTGGGCTGACCCCGGCGGTTTTCTGCTCTGCAGGCGACATCTGGCGGTGTGTCGTCGAGGCCGGATGGCAGGCAAGCGACTTGGCATCGCCGAGGTTGACCAGCCGTCTAAACAAGGTGAGCGCGTCATAGAATTTGGTACCGGCCTTGAAGCCGCCGCGGATTCCGAATGTCATCAGGGAGCAAGCGCGTCCGGCTAGATATTTGCGTGCCAAGGCGTGATACGGACTGGCGGGAAAACCTGCGTAGTTGACCCACTCCACACGCGGATCATCCCGCAGATACTCAGCCACGCGTCTGCCATTTTCCACATGGCGATCGACACGCAGGGCAACCGTTTCGATTCCCTGCAAAAGGAGGAACGCACTCAGAGGCGAGAGCACCGAGCCCATGGTTCGCTGATAGACGCTGCGACAGCGGGCTATATAGGCAGCGGCTCCAAAATGATCCGAATAAACGAGATCGTGGTAGGAGACGTCCGGCTCAGTGAACATCGGATAGCGGGCAGCATGTTTCTCCCATGGGAACTTGCCGCTGTCGATAATTATGCCGCCCATGGTCGTGCCGTGGCCGCCTAGGAACTTAGTCAGCGAATGCAGCACGATATCGGCGCCATAGTCGATCGGGCGAAGCAGAATGGGCGTGGCCACGGTGTTGTCGACGATAAGCGGCACAGCGTGTTTGTGCGCAATTTGGGCTAAAGCCTCGACATCGCAGATGTTGCCGGCTGGATTGCCGACGCTTTCGCAAAACACCGCGCGGGTATCGGCATCGATGAGTTTTTCTATGGCGCTCGCCGCATCGCCGGCGGCAAATCGCACGGTAATGCCGAGCCGCGGAAGTACGTGCGCGAAGAGAGTGTGCGTCGTACCGTAGAGCTGCGGCACGGAGACGACATTTGATCCCGGAGTCGTGACATTCAGGATCGCAAAATGCAATGCAGCCTGGCCAGTTGCGACACTTAGTGCCTCCAAGCCGCCTTCGAGTGCCGTCACGCG
>DATCBZ010000242.1:0-6435 GCA_036511555.1 Steroidobacteraceae bacterium | reverse complement strand
AAGCCAGTCATCCGGCTTCTGCAGCAGTCGATCCAGGAGCCGCGCCGTACCCGCTCCGGTTTGAGCGCGGTGGCGGATGCGATAGCGGTTGACGGACAGCATTGCAACCTCGGTCCCCGAGGAGAAGGCAATGACGACGAGGAGAGCCAATAACCCGAGAAGGAGATTTAGCGTCGGAGAACCGTTCAATGCCGTACACCTCGCAAAGTAGCCGTGCGGCGGCCATTCTCGCCCATTGCGCTTAAGTTCGTCGGCCCGAAAATACGCCGCCTGCTCTTATAATCCCGCTCATGTTCGATAACCTCTCTGCCCGGCTCGGGCGCACCATCGAGCGGCTGCGCGGCCGCGGCCGCCTCACCGAAGACAATATTGCCGAGGCGCTGCGCGAGGTGCGGGTTGCACTCCTTGAGGCGGATGTCGCGCTGCCCGTCATCAAGAGCTTCATCGATGCGGTGAAGGCAAAGGCGGTCGGCGCGCAGGTGAGCGCAAGCCTCAGCCCCGGCCAGGCCTTTATCGGGATTCTGCATCGCCAGATGGTCGAGCTCATGGGGGGGGCGCGGGCGGGCTTCTCGCTGCGCGCCGCACCGCCCATCGTCGTGCTGCTCGCGGGCCTGCAGGGCGCGGGCAAAACCACGACAGCGGCGAAGCTTGCGCGCTGGCTCATCGAGCGCGAAAAGAAGCGGGTCCTCCTGACCAGCACGGACATCTCAAGGCCTGCGGCGATCTTGCAGCTCGAGCGCCTGGCAGGCGAGGTCCAAGCCGGGTTCTTTCGTGCGCCTGAGGGACTCTCGCCACCCGAGATCGCAGCCGCGGCTCTGGACCAGGCGCGCCGCGGCGTGTTCGATGTTCTGATAGTCGATACCGCCGGGCGCTTGCATGTGGATGACGCGCTCATGGCCGAAGTGCGCGAGATTGACCGCGTGGCGGCGGCGACCGAACGGCTGTTCGTTGTCGATTCCATGGCAGGCCAGGATGCCCTCAATGCGGCGCGCGCCTTTGGCTCTGCCCTGGAGCTCACCGGTATCGTGCTGACAAAGGCCGATGGCGATGCGCGTGGCGGCGTTGCCCTGTCGGTGCGCGAGGTCACCGGCAAGCCGATCGTGTTTCTCGGGATGGGCGAGAAAACCGATGCGCTCGAGCCTTTCGATCCTGAGCGCATGGCCTCCCGGATTCTCGGCATGGGCGATGTCGTCGCGCTCGTCGAGCAGGTGCAGCGCGAGGTCAATACCGACGATGCGACCCGCCTGGCGCAGAAGATGGCGCGCGGCAAGGGTTTTGATCTTGCGGATCTCAAAAGTCAGCTCGAACAGGTGCAGAAACTGGGCGGCATGGGGTCGCTCCTCGACAAGCTGCCCGCTGCTGCCGGCCGGCGCGGGGTCTCGGCCGATCAGGGCGACCGCGAGGTGCGCCGCCAGATCGCGATCATCAATTCCATGACCCAGCGCGAGCGGCGCCAGCCGGCTGTGATCGATGGCTCGCGGCGCCGCCGCATCGCCGGGGGTGCAGGCGTCCAGGTGCAGGATGTGAATCGCCTGCTCAAGCAGTTTCTGGACATGCAGCGCATGATGAAGAGCCTGAAGGGGGGCAATCTGCGCCGCCTCATGGGCTCGTTCAAGGGGCGCTTTCCGCAGGCTTGAGTTAATGCTTCCTCAGGCACGCACTTTTGCGTAGAATTCGCGCTCTTTTTTGGGCGGCCGAGCTTAACCATGGTAACGATTCGTCTCACACGGCGCGGGGCTCGTAATCAGCCCTTTTATCACTTAGTGGTGACGGATAGCCGTAAGCGCCAGGGCGGCTTGAGTCTCGAGCACGTCGGATTCTTCAACCCGATTGCCCGCAAGAGCGAGCCGAAGCTGAAACTTGACTTGCCACGCATCGACTACTGGTTGAGCCAGGGTGCGCAGCAGTCCGATCGCGTGCGCTCGCTTGTGTCCTCCTACCGCAAGCAGGCCGCGCCAATCAACTGACGTTAAGCGGCGGGTGGCGGTTTCGTGGAGTGGATCGAACTCGGACGAATCCGCAGGCCCTTTGGCATCAAAGGCTGGCTGCACGTGGAGTCCTTTACCGAGCCGCTTGAGGCACTACTCGATTACCCACGCTGGACCTTGCGCAGCGCGAGCGGCGCGCGCGCGCCGCACCGTGTCCTTGAGGGCCGCTCGCAGGGGCGGGAGCTGGTGGTGCGGCTGGAAGGACTGACTGAGCGCGAGCACGCGCAGGCGCTCGTCGGGGCTGTAGTGGAGATTGCGCGCAGTGAACTGCCACCGACCCGGGCGCGCGAATACTACCGCGCCGATCTGGTGGGTCTTGCGGTACGCAATCGCGAGGGCGCTGAGCTTGGCGTGCTCGAGTACTTTGTCGATGGGCCCAATGGCGCCTCGATGGTGATCAGGTCTGCGCACGCGGCAGACCATTGGGTGCCGGCAACGCCTGAGTATCTGTGGAAAGTTGATTTGCAAGCGCGCCTGATCGAGGTCGATTGGCCGCTCGAAGCAGAATAGGGACGCGCGGTGCACATCGAGGTGGTGACGCTGTTCCCGGAGATGATCCGGCAAGCGGCCGGCTTCGGCATCGTCGGCCGTGCGCTTGAAAAAGGCATCTTGCGGCTCGGCACCGAGGATCCGCGCGCGCACACGACGAACCTGCACCGCACGGTGGATGACCGCCCTTATGGCGGCGGCCCGGGCATGGTGCTGAAGCCGGAGCCGATGCTGGCGGCGATTCGCGCATCTCACGAGCGCCTGCCGGCGGGCAGTGTGCGCATTTGTCTGTCGGCGCAGGGCGAGCTCTTTGATGCGCGCCGGGCGCGCGAGCTTGCTGCGGCGCCGGGTTTTTTGCTCATCGCCGGCCGCTATGAAGGCATCGATGAGCGGGTGCTGACGTTGGGAGTCGATCGGGAGTTGTCGATAGGCGATTACGTCCTCTCGGGCGGAGAGCTGCCGGCGCTGGTCGTGATAGACGCGGTTGCACGTCTGCTGCCGGGCGCGCTCGGGGATGAGCGCTCGAACGTCGAGGACTCCTTCGTCGCGGGCCTACTTGACTGGCCGCACTACACACGACCCGAGGTATTTGAAGGCTTGACGGTGCCGCAGGTGCTATTGTCCGGAGATCACGCGGATATCCGCCGCTGGCGGCTTGAGCAGGCGGTGAGTCGCACGTGGCTGCGCCGCCCGGAATTGATCGCGAAAGAGGAGCCGACGGCGGAAGCGGCGCGCATCCTCAAAGAATTTCTCGCCAGTCGCAAGGCTGGTGAGCCTGTTGATGGAAGGTGAGCTATGAGCAAAATAATCGAAGACATCGAAAGTCGGCGCATGACCCGCAAACTCCCCGATTTCAATCCGGGCGACACCGTGGTCGTGCAGGTGAAGGTGGTCGAAGGCGACCGCGAGCGCGTGCAGGCGTATGAGGGCGTGGTAATCGCCAAGAGCAACCGCGGCCTGAACTCATCGTTCACGGTGCGCAAGATTTCGCACGGCGAGGGCGTCGAGCGCGTGTTCCAGTCGCACAGTCCCGCGATCAGCGATGTCACCGTCAAGCGCCGCGGCAGCGTACGCCGCGCGAAACTGTATTACCTGCGCGAGCTGTCGGGCAAAGCGGCACGCATCGAAGAGAAAATCTGAGCTGAAAAGCTGATGAGTGCTTTTCGCCGCTACGCGCGTGGCACCTGGGTCTTCCTCGATGGCCTGCGGCGCGTGCTGCATTTGCTGCTGCTGCTGTTTTTCTTCGGCATCGTCTTTGCCCTGCTGCGTGGCTCGATTCCGAACATGCCGGAGCGCGCAGCGCTCGTCATCGCTCCGGAGGGCCGGCTCGTCGAGCAGCTCTCGGGAGACCCTCTGCAGCGCGCACTGGAGGAGACGCGCGGCAAGGAGCGCTCCGAAACCCTGCTCTGGGATTTGACCGACAGCATCCGCGCGGCCGCCAAGGACAAGCGTGTGCCGGTATTGGTGCTGGATCTTGAGCACTTCGAAGGCGGCGGTCAGCCGACGCTCGAGGAACTCGCACGCGCGATCCGCGACTTCCGCGCCAGCGGCAAGAAAGTGATCGCGTTCGCAACGAGCTACGTGAAGCAGTCGTACTACGTCGCCGCGCAAGCCGACGAGGTGTACGTCGATCCGCTCGGCTTCGTGCTCATCGACGGCTACGACAGCTATCACATGTTCTTCAAAGACGCGCTCGACAAGCTCGGAGTCGACATCAACGTATTTCGTGTGGGCGCCTTCAAAAGTGCGGTCGAGGTGTACACGCGCACCGACCTGTCGCCCGAGGCGCGCGAGAACGCACAGCAATACATCGACTCGCTGTGGTCGAGTTACCAGAGTGCGACGACCAAGGCGCGGCACCTGCCCGCGGATGCAGTCGCCAATTACGTTGCCGATTTGTCGAAGACGATTCCGGCGGCGGGTGGCAACGCGCCGGAAGTGGCCCTAAAGGCAGGCCTCGTGACCGGCGTTAAGACGCGCTTGGACGTCGAGCGTGAACTCATTCAGATTGTCGGTGAGGATGAGTCGGACGGCTCCTATCGCTCTATCGCCGATCAGGATTACGTGCGCATCGTACACGCGCAGAAGAAACTCAGCAGCGGACACGGTAGCCGTATCGGCGTCATCGTCGCCGAGGGCGAGATTCTGGACGGCGAGCAGCCACCCGGCACCATTGGCGGTGAGTCGACTGCGCGTCTGATCAGAAACGCGCGTATGGATGAGAACATACGCGCCGTCGTGCTGCGCGTCGACAGCCCCGGCGGCAGCGTCAATGCTTCTGAGGAGATCTATCGGGAGCTGCAGGCGCTGAAGGCGGCCGGCAAGCCCGTGGTCGTATCGATGGCCAATTACGCAGCCTCGGGCGGCTATTACATCTCCGCGCCAGCGGATGAGATCTGGGCAAGTCCCGCAACCATCACCGGATCGATCGGCATCTTCGCCATCATTCCCACCGTGCCGCGCACGCTCGCCAAGGTCGGCGTCAACGTTGACGGCGTCGGCACGACGCCGCTGTCGGGCCAGCTGCGCCTCGACCGGCCGATCGGTGCACCGGCACGCGCGCTTCTGCAGTCCACTGTGGAGCGCGGCTACGAGGAGTTTTTGGCGCGCGTCGCGGGCGGCCGCAAAAAGACTCGCGATGAAATCGATGCCATTGCTCAGGGTCGCGTTTGGGCCGGCTCCGACGCAAAGCGCCTCGGACTCGTCGACCAGTTAGGGTCCTTCGATGATGCAGTGAAGGCTGCGGCGCGACGCGCAAAGTTGACACGCTACGATGTGCACTTCATTGAGCCTGAGCTTACCTGGGCCGGACAGATTGCGATGCAGATGAAATCACAGCTTGCAAACATCCTTCTCAAGACGAGCGGCAGCGTGCAGGAGCTGGCACGCGTCATGGACCGGTTCGATCCGATGACTCGCGAGATTGAACTACTGAGTCGCTTCACGACCCCCAACCGGCTCTACGCATACTGTTTCTGCAGCGTGCCGTAAGGTTGCCAGCAAGGCTACTCGGCATGCGCTGACCCGAGCCACGCAGGAGCGGGCGCGGGATCGTGTTCCTCTGCTGGCGCTTCGAGCGAACCCAAAATCCCGCATCTCGCCAGCGCCTGTCACACAACGGTCATGCCGCAAATTTAGTCTCGATGGATCGCGGCCGGCGAGTGCCGATTCTGGCAGCTTGATATCGTGGACATTGATCGGTGTTGAGCCTCTTTCGGCACTGCCGTCGACCGCGATCGGTCGCGCGGTTTGCGGCAGTTGTTCGCACCGCGGTGCCGCTCGGCCCCGAGCTATTGATCTTGTTGTCGGGCGCAGCCTACGCGCGCGCGCCATCCCTTGAGGCGTGCCCCCGGCCGCAGGCCGGAAGCGAGGTGCGCGAACCGCCTGAGCTGCGCAGCAGCGCCGGAATCCTGAGACTTGCGCTCAGTGTCCACAACGACAGGGCACAGAATGGCTCGAGCCGCTATTGCTACCTGCTCGCTGACGGCACGCAATCGCCCACGCTGCGCGTAAGTCCCGGCGACCTCTTAGTCCTGAACCTCAAAAACGATCTGGTCGACTCGGACGCTGCGAACAAATCACGGCGCAAGACCGCGTCTCGAACGCGCGCTGATCCGTGTACGAGCGGCGCTATGACGCCGACGTCCACCAATCTGCACTTTCACGGACTTACTGTGCCGCCGGTGTGTCACCAGGACGACGTTTTGAAAACTTCGATCCAACCTGATGACGCCGCGTTCGAATACCGGTTCCGTATTCCTTCCGAAGAGCCGCCGGGCTTGTATTGGTATCACCCGCACATTCACGGATTCACGAAGGCGCAGGTGCTGGGCGGCGCATCCGGCGCACTCATCGTCGAGGGTCTGGAGCGCGCCAGCCCGGAAGTGGCAGGCTTACCGGAGCGGGTCTTTGTGATCCGGGATCAGGATCTGGCTAACCCCAATGCACCACCGTCGCA
>DATCBZ010000241.1:0-6657 GCA_036511555.1 Steroidobacteraceae bacterium | reverse complement strand
GCCATGCATGAGCGCGCCAACCGCCGCGTACACCAGACGGTGGCGCTCAATTCGGGGCCGACCGCTAAAGGCAGCACTGACGAGACGTACGCGAAAATGCCCGCCTTCTCGTGCACCGGCGTGGCCTGCATGTGCGGCGCTGTCGTCGCTGATTTCGAGCGCGATCGGCGCAAGATCGCGCTCGAGCGCGGCACGCAGTTTCGCAATTCGCTCAACGCTCATGCGCGCTGCGCGGCGGCGCCGCCGCGGCGCGAAAGCCATATAACCTGCGCCACCACAAACATGAAGTTTGCGAGCGTCAAGCCGAATACTTTGAAGTGCACCCAGGTCCTCTCGCTTGCAGTGAAGGCCACGGCCAGATTCAAGAAACCAAGCAGCACATAGAACACGATCCACAGCCAATTGATTCGCCGCCATATCAGTGGTTCCACTCGCGTCTCGCCGAGCGCCGCGCCGAGAAAGCGCTGCGCGAGCGGCTCCTTGCCGATCCAGAAGCTGCCCAGAAACGCCAGACTCGCAAGCCAGAAGAACACCGTCGGTTTCCATTGAATAAAGCGCTGGTTATGCAGCACCAGCGTTGCCGTGCCGAAAGCAAATACCAGCACCGCGCTCAAAAGATGCATCGGCGGCACCCGCCGGCTGCGCGCGTAGTCGACGATCAAGAGGAGAACCATCGCCACCATGAGAGCGGCGGTTGCGACATACAACCCGGCCGCCTCGTAGGCGACGAAGAAGACGAGCAGCGGCGCGAACTCGAGCAATGCCTGCATTGACATCCATACGCGAGCCGGCGGCCCGGCAAAGGCCGCGTATCATAGCTGATAGGACATCTACCGTGAGTCAGTACTTCGAATTGCACCCCACAACCCCGCAGGCGCGGCTGATCCGCCGTGCTGCGGATATCGTGCGCGCCGGGGGCGTGATCGCCTATCCCACCGACTCCTGCTACGCACTGGGTTGCCATATCGGCGACAAAGATGCACTCGAGCGCGTGCGCCGAATCCGCCAAGCCGATCGGCACCACAATTTTACGCTGGTGTGCCGCAATCTTGCCGACGTGGGGCGGTTTGCAAAACTCGACACCTGGCAGTTTCGCCTCATTAAAGCCTGCACTCCGGGTCCCTACACATTCCTGCTGCCGGCAACCGCGGAGACGCCGCGGCGCTTGCAGCACGAGCGCCGCCGCACGATTGGCGTTCGCATCCCCGACCATTGCGTACCGCTGTTGCTGTTGGCGGAGCTCGACGAACCGCTCATGAGCTCGACGCTGATGCTGCCCGGGGATGCTCTGCCGCTGACCGATGGCCAGGAAATTCGTGAGCGCCTTGAGCACGCGATTGATGCGGTACTCGACGGGGGCTACTGCGGGGTTGAGCCGACGACCGTCATCGATCTTGCCGTAAGTCCGCCCGTGGTAGTGCGCGTCGGCAAGGGTCCGGTCGCCGCCATTACGGGCGTGGCACGCAGCTGATGCGGCTGGGCTATAATCGCCGCTCTTTCGGCACCCAGCGTGACTTTGACTTGCGAATATCGGTTCTGACGCTGGGGATGCCATGAGCGCTATTGCAGGTACGCGCCGAGTGCTCTCGGGCATGCGCCCCACTGGGCCTTTGCATCTGGGTAACTTCCACGGCGCCCTGAAAAACTGGGTCGAGCTGCAGTACCAGTACGAGTGCTACTTTTTCGTGGCCGACTGGCATGCGCTCACCACCGGCTACGACGACACCACGCGGCTGCAGGAGTACATCCGCGATGTACTCATCGACTGGCTCGCTGCGGGCCTCAATCCAGGCGTCGCGACGCTCTTTATTCAGTCGCACGTGCCCGAGCACGCTGAGCTGCACCTCCTGTTATCGATGATCACGCCACTGGGTTGGCTCGAGCGCGTGCCGACGTATAAGGACCAGCAAGCCGAGCTTAAGGGGAAGGATCTCGCAACCTACGGGTTTCTCGGCTACCCGGTACTGCAAAGCGCCGATATCCTGCTGTACCGTCCCGCGTTCGTTCCGGTGGGCGAGGATCAGGCTGCGCATGTGGAGATCACGCGCGAGATCGCGCGGCGCTTCAACCACGTCTATGGCCGGGAGACGGATTTCGAAGCCAAGGCGGAACGCGCGGTCAAGAGCCTCGGCGGACGCAATTCCACGGCCTACCGGCAGCTACGCCGCAAGTTTCAGGAAACCGGCGACACGCCCTCGCTCGAGCGTGCGCAGGCGCTCGTACAGAGTAACAATCGCATCACAGTTGCCGACCGCGAGCGGCTCCTTGGATATCTTGAAGGCTCGGGAGTGAGCATCTTGCCCGAGCCGCAGGTGCTTTTGACCGCAGCGCCGAAAGTACCTGGCCTTGATGGCCGCAAGATGTCGAAATCCTATGGCAACACGATTGGTCTGCGCGAAGATCCGCAAATGGTGGCGCAGAAGCTGCGCACCATGAAGACCGACCCGGCGCGGGTGCGGCGCACCGACCCCGGCGACCCGCAGAAGTGTCCGGTCTGGGATCTGCACAAAATCTATTCGGACGAGGCAACCCGGCAGTGGGTGGATACGGGCTGCAGGACCGCGGGGATTGGCTGCCTTGACTGCAAACAACCGGTGATCGACAAGATTGTCGAGGAAGTCACGGCAATGCGCCGGCGCGGTCAGGAATTCGAGGAGCATCCGGAGCTTATCCGCGATATCGTCGCCGAGGGCGAGGAGAAAGCGCGCGAGGTTGCGCGCCAGACCTTGGAGGATGTGCGTCGCGCGATGCACTTGCGTGCCGAATGAGGAGGCCCGTGGTGAAACCGGAGTTGACGCTCGTCGCCTCGAACGAGCCTGCGCCAAGCTCTGCCGTCGCCGTGTCGCCCGAACAGGTGGAGATGACCTTCGCAATTGTGAATGGCGAGCCGGTCATGGAGTTGCCGCGCGATCTGTACATTCCGCCGCAGGCACTGGAAGTCTTTCTCGAGGCGTTCGAAGGACCGCTCGATCTTTTGCTGTACCTCATCCGCCGCCGCAATCTTGCGATCCTCGATATTCCCATTGCGGAGATCACGCGCCAGTACGTGCAGTACATCGAGCTCATGCAGGAGTTGCAGCTCGAGCTTGCCGGTGAATATCTGGTCATGGCGGCGACCTTGGCCGAGATCAAATCGCGGATGCTCTTGCCGCGGCCGAAGCTTGCCGGCGAGGAGGGCGATCACGATCCGCGCGCGGAACTCGTGCGGCGTCTGCAGGAATACGAGCGCTTCAAAGGCGCTGCCGAAAATATTGATCGGCTGCCGCGCCTGGAGCGCGATGTCTGGGATGCCAGCGCCGACGTCAAAGATCGCAAGATCGTGCAGCTTCTGCCGCAGACCACGCTGCAGGAGATGTTGCTCGCATTCAAGGACGTGGTCGTGCGGGCGGAATTCTTCGCGCGCCACCACGTGCAGCGCGAGCCGCTGTCGGTGCGTGAGCGCATGTCGCAGATTCTCAGCGCACTCGACGGCAATCGATTCGTCGATTTCAGCGAGCTCTTTCATCCTGAGGAGGGGCGCATGGGCGTCACGGTGACTTTTGTGGCGATCCTTGAGCTTGTGCGTGAGGGCCTGATCGAGATTGTGCAGGCGGAGCTATTTGCGCCGCTACACGTGCGCGCGGTGCTCGGGCCCGCTACCTTACGCCTGGTAGAGAACGATTCAGCTGATGAGGTCAGCCCATGAACGAGGCATACCTGAAGAACGTGATTGAAGCGGCACTGCTCGCGGGCGGCCGGCCGCTCAACCTCGAACAGCTCGCGCAGTTGTTTGATGAGCACGTGCGCCCGAGCGCCGCGCAGCTGCGCGCCCAGCTCGCCGCTTTAAGTGCGGACTATGCCGAGCGCGGCATTGAGATGAAGGAGACCGCGAGCGGTTTTCGAGTGCAGGTGCGCGCCACACTCGCCAGCGAGATCTCGCGGCTCTGGCCGGAGCGCCCGCCGCGCTTTTCACGGGCGTTGCTCGAAACGCTCGCGCTCATCGCCTACCGGCAGCCGATCACGCGCGCGGAAATTGAGGCGGTGCGCGGGGTTGCGGTCAACCCCAACATATTGAAAACGCTGATGGAGCGAAATTGGGTGCGGGTCGTCGGCCAGCGCGACGTGCCGGGACATCCGGAACTCTTGGGCACGACGCGCGAGTTCCTCGACTATTTCGGATTGAAGACACTCGATGAGCTGCCGCCGCTTGCGGCGCTTGCAGCGATGGCGGATGTCAACCTGCAGCTCGACTTGGGCGGCTCATCCCAAGCGGCGGGCGCCGAGACGACGCAGACGAGTCAGGCGCCGCCGCAGCTTTTGGATGACGACAGCGGCGAGGAGGATGAGCAGCTGGCCGCCCCGTCGGAGGCGCGCGAGCTTGTGGCCTGCGGACCGGATTTCGATTCCTGATCCAGTCGCGCAAGCCTGCAGCACGCGAGGAGCCCGCCGAACGTCTGCAAAAGGTGCTGGCGCAGCTGGGCCTGGCATCGCGCCGCGAAGCCGAAGTGTGGATTCGCGCCGGCCGTCTGACCGTCAACGGCGATAAGGCAACGTTGGGCGTACGCGTAACTCCGGCGGATCAGGTGCGGCTCGACGGCCGCGTGGTGCGCCGACAGGCTGCAGCGGAGTTGCGCGTCTTTCTGTGTCATCGCTCCCCCGGGCAGACGCTCGGGCGCCCGGACGCTGAAGCCGCCGATGCTGGGATCGTGGGCCGCCTGCCGGGGCGCGCCGGACGGCGCTTCGTTGCGGTAAGTCCAATGCCGCGTATTGATGGCGGTCTTGAACTTGTGACCTCGGATGGCGAGCTTGCCATGCGTCTGCAGCGCGCGGCGCATCACCTAGTGAGCGAGTTCAGCGTACGGGTGCGTGGCGAGCTTACCGAGGTGCAGCGGCAAAGCATTCTGAGCGGGCTTCTTGATAGAGGCACTTCGCTCCTGGTGGAGAGCTGCGAGGCGGCCGGCGGCGAGGGCAGCAACAGGTGGTATGGGCTCAGCGCGCGCGGCGGCAGTGGCAAAGACGTGCGTCAGCTTTTTGAACGGCAGGCAGCGCTCGTCAGTCGCGTGCTGCGCACGCGCTTTGGGCCCGTGGTGCTCGATCGGGCACTCGCGCGCGGCCAGTTTCGTGAGCTCACGCGCGAGGAGCGTGACGTACTCCTCGCCGCTATGGCTGACAGTCGAAGCTCATCCCCGTAACGCCGCGACTCGCAGGACCGATGAGCGCAAGGTACGGCGCGGTGAGCACGGCGGGCTCCGGCAGGGACTGCAGATCCTCCGAAGGAAATGCCTGGCGTCGCATGCGCGTGCGAGCGTGTCCGGGATTGAGTGCATTCACGCGCACGGCGGACACGTTTTCAAGTTCCGCGGCGAGCGTCTGCGTTAGAGCCTCGATCCCAAATTTGGACACGGCATACGCACCCCAGTAGGCGCGCGCACGCCGTCCGACGCCGCTCGTCGTGAAGAGGATGGAGGCGTCGGCTGAGGCTTTGAGGAGCGGCAGCAGCACTTGGGTCAAGGCGAAGGCGGCGGTGAGATTGACGTGCAGCACGCGGCACCAGGTCGGCACATCGTAATGCTCGATGGGCGAGAGCGTGCCTAAGATCGCCGCGTTGTGTATCAGACCATCAAGACGTGCATAGCGCTCGCCAATCGCATCAGTCAGCGCATCGTAGTCGCGCGCCAGTGCGCTCTCCAGATCGAGGAGGCCGATGCAGGCGGCGGGACCTGCTGCATCTTCAATCGAGCGGTGCACTGCGCGCAGTTTGTCCGCGTTTCTGCCAATGAGCACGACTTCTGCTCCGTGGCGGGCACAGTCCATTGCGACAGCCTTGCCGATGCCATCGCTTGCGCCGGTGATCGCGATGACACGGCCGGCGAGCTCACCGGGACTCGCAGCGATGCTGCGCGGATCAAAGTCCATGCGTGCCGGCAGCAGGCGGCGGCTCCGGAGCGGGCGCTGCGGCGGCGGGGCGCGCGAGCTGCGTGATTGGCTCAAGGGTCGGCAGCGCCCCTTCCGCAGTAACGCCCAGCTCAGTGAAGCGCCGCGCCTGCGGCAGCACCTGGCGCTCAAGCGAGCCGACTGCGGCGTTGTAGGCTTCGATGGCGTTGTCGAGGCGCGTGCCGACTTTGCCCAGGTGCCCGGTGAAGTTACCGAGCCTTCGGTACAACTCCTGCCCCAGATCGCGGATGACTGCCGCATTGTGCGCCACCACCGATTGCCGCCAGCCGTAGGCGACCGACTTCAAAAGCGCAATCAAGGTCGAGGGCGTCGCGATGATCACGGCTTTCTGCAGCGCGTTGTCCATGATCTCCGGACGCTCGGCAAGCGCGGCGCTTAAGAACTGATCGCCGGGCAGAAACAGCACGGCAAATTCGGGGCTGGTCTGAAACTGCGCCCAGTAGGCCTTCGAAGCGAGCTGCCGCACATGGGTCTCGAGCTGTTGCGCGTGGCGTTTCAACGCAAGCTGCCGCCCCTCATCGCTTGGCGCCTCGAGCGCCTCAAGGTAGGCGTCGAGGGGCGTCTTGACATCAATCACGAGATCGCGGCCGTCGGGCATGTGCACGACGAGGTCGGGCCGCAGGACGCCGTCCGGGCCGGCAATGTGTTGTTGCTCGGTGAAGTCGCAGTGCTCGGCAAGGCCTGCAAGCTCAACGACACGCCGCAGCGTGATCTCGCCCCAGC
>DATCBZ010000240.1:0-4450 GCA_036511555.1 Steroidobacteraceae bacterium | reverse complement strand
GCGAAAGATGTAGCTCGAGAGGGCAACGCTACGGCTGGCGGCATCGATGCAGGCAATCATCTGCGGATACGCCGCATCCCCGTTATGCAGGATCTCGATCGCGTTGCCGCTCTTCGCCGGCCGTCCCGTAATGCGCTGTGCCGAATATTCAAGCGGCGCTAAGTAGTCGTCATCGCTTACCGCGCCGGTTGCCCCGCCTGAAGACTCGCGCGCGCGCGGCGCGAGCATCGTGAGCGCTCGTCGCCGTACGCGGTTTATCCCGAGCAGCACGTAGAGGAGGCTGCCTAGGACGGGCGAGAGCCAAGCAATTCCGATCCAGGCGACGGCGGAGCCCGGATCGCGCTTATGCACCAATATGTGGCCCGTTACGCCCGCGGCCAGCAGCAGATGCAAAACGGACAGCAGTGTCGCGCCCGTAGGGGTGAGGATGAAAGCCTCCAGCGTGTCGACGTAGCGGAGGCGGATCTTAGCGCCGAATCAAGGCAAACGGGCCGTTGCGCGGGCCTCCGAGGGTCGCTATTTCGGTGGCGCGCGGCATCGCAGGGGCGCGGCGCGGATTTGCGATGGCGGGCGGCGGTGCATAATGGTTAAAATTTACCGCAATTTGCACATACCGGCACGGCCCATAGGAGAGCAACCATGAGTTCAGCAACAAAGTTCTTGAGTGATGTCAAGAAGCTTCGGCAGCGCGCGCGACGCCATCTCAACGAGGGCGCCGTGACCCAGAATTACCAGGGTAAGGTTGAAGATGCGATCGAGCTTCTCAACCATGCTGTCGCAACCGAGATCGTGTGCGTACTGCGTTACAAGTACCACGCAGTAACGGCCACCGGTCTTGCAAGCGAAGCGGTCAAACAAGAGTTTGCTCAGCACGCGAAGGAAGAGGAGCAGCATCTCGACCTTTTATGCGAACGGATCAATCAGCTTGGCGGAAAGCCGAACATGAACCCCGAGGGCCTGCTGTCGCGCGCGGCTTCCGAATATGTCGAAGGCGAGAACTTAGTCGACATGATCAAGGAGAATCTGGTCGCTGAGCGCGTCGCGATTCAAACGTACCGCGATATGGTGCGCTATTTTGGTGACAAGGATCCGACCACCCGCGTGATGCTCGAAGGCATCCTCGCGCAGGAGGAGGAGCACGCCAATGACATGCATGACCTCCTGGTAAGCCATGAAGGCCGCCCGATGCTCGATAAGTAGCGGCGACGTGACATAAGCCACGTTTTTGGGGCTCCAAATACCGCGTTCCTGACGGCGCGATCATTTACAATGGCGCGCAGTAGTGCAGTCGTTTACGGGATGCGTGAGAAGCGGATGGTTTCGAAAGTCCAACTGGCGCGTCTGCCGATAATCGATCTGTCGCTGTTCGAGCTCGGCGATCCGTGGCGCGATCAGGTGGCTGCGCTCATTGATTCGGCCAGCAGCGAGTTCGGTGTCTTCTACGTTGTCGGACACGGCATTGACAGCGCATTTGTGGATCCCCTGGTAGCGGCGAGTCGCAGGTTCTTTGCGGCCGAGGAAGCCGTGCAGTCACAGTTGGCTACCTATGGGACTGCGGCGACATCGGCGATAGCGATGCGCGGGCCGATCCTTCTGCCTGAGGTGCCGGGATTTCGCGAACCGGTGTTGGACTATATGCGCTCGCTCACCGGACTCGGCCACAAGCTGATGGCGATGATCGCGCGCGGACTTTTATTGCAAGACAGCTACTTTGTCGATCGCTTGACCGGCAGTCCGTCGACGTCGTTTCGAATCGATGACCACCCACCCGTGTCCGAAGCGCAAGCCGAAGTTGAGGTGCGCGAGGACGCTGGCTATAAGGGGCGGGGGCTGCTGACGATATTGAAGCAGGATGAGACGGCTGGGCTCGAGTTCAAATTACGCAATGAGTGGGTGGAAGCATTCGATATCCCACACTCTTTTATATGCACGGTGGGAGATGCGCTCGCGCAGCTGACGAATGGGCGTTTTCGCTCACCTTCGCAACGCGTGCGCAGCAGCAGCGCGGCGCATCGACTGTCGCTGCGGTTCGGCTTTGATCCCAGCGAAGGCGCCGTGATTGAGCCGCTGGCAGGCGTCGGTCCTGCGATACCGCGAACGCAGTTTGGCGACGGGCAGTCCGCTGTGATACCCGGATCTGCTCTGCGCCAGCTGGCCTGAGATATACCGGGCGATCGCTGCCATTGATAGCGGCCATTGCGTGTGCGGGCCGCGCCAGCTAATTCATCGCCAATGCGCGGCGCCCCACGCCTCGCCGCTAAACCATCGCTTCGGGAGAAGCAGCAATTATTGGCGTCGGGCGGCGCCGAACGCAGCTGCTGCGGGTTGCACGCAGGTCGCGTGCACCATTGCGGTGCACATTAGCCCCTGCCTGCCAACGCCCGGCGGTTTGCACTTTACGCCGAGCTTTGCAAAAGTGCCTGAGACAGAAAAACGAGATGAACCAAAGCAATTTCAACGTCAATGCCGCGCGCCCTGTGGTGCGATGCCGATACGTGCGCCGCTGCCGCTCGCATGCGCAGATGGCTTTGTCTGTGATGGCACTTGCAACGCAAGTCGCGTTTGCAAGTCCGGAGGATTGGCGCACGGACGCACCGGGGCGCACTCACCGCATCAATCCGAACGATCTGCCCGCACCGTTCGCGAGTCCTTCGAACGTCAACGCCATGCAGGTCGTTTCCCGTCCCGAGGATGCAACGCTCGCGGTCCCGCCCGGATTCACGGTCGCCGCCTTTGCAACGGGGCTCGAGGGCCCGCGGCGCGTGCAGATCGCGCCCAATGGCGACATTTTCATCGCGGAATCCCTGGCCGGTCGCATACGCGTGCTGCAGAGCGACGAGGGCGCCGCCAAGCCCTCTCGAATCGAAAATTTTGCCATGGGCTTGGATGGCCCGTTTGGAATCGCATTTTATCCGGCGGGGCCTAATCCCGAGTGGCTATATGTCGCCACCAATAACCGTGTCGTGCGCTTTCCCTATCGCTGCGGGGACGTGCAGCCTCGCGGGCCTGCGCAGATCGTGGTCGCAAAGCTTGCGAACACAACGGGCGGTCATACGACGCGGGATCTGGCATTCTCGAACGACGGCGCACACTTATTCGTGTCAGTGGGCGCCGGCTCCAATGCTGCGGAAAGCACGCCGCGTAAGACGCCGGCACAGATTCAAAGCTGGCAGGCAACGCACGCGCTCGGCGCCGCCTGGGGCGGCGATGTCAATCGCGGTGACGTACTCGTCTTTGACGTCGACGCCAAGAGAGGTCCGGGCCGCCCGTTTGCGACCGGCATTCGTAATTGCGTCGGACTTACGATCCAGGCGAGCACCGGAGAGCTATGGTGCGCGACCAACGAGCGCGACGGCCTGGGCGATGATCTCGTTCCAGACTACGTGACGCGCGTTCGCGAGGGCGCCTTTTTCGGCTGGCCGTGGTTCTATATCGGCGCTCACGAGGATCCCCGTCACGTCGGTGAGCGGGAGGATCTTGCACACAAGGTAACGGTCCCCGATGTCCTGCTGCAGCCACACTCGGCGGCATTGACACTCGTTTTTTACGATGTCAAATCCGGCGCGGCGGCATTTCCGAGCGAGTACGTCGGCGATGCTTTTGTGGCTCTGCACGGATCGTGGAATCGCAGTCGTCGCACCGGCGCTAAGATCGTGCGGGTACGCTTCAAGGACAACGCGCCCACCGGTGCGTATGATGACTTTATGACCGGTTTTGTGATTGACAATGAGCATGTGTGGGGCAGACCGGTCGGTGTTGCCGTAGCGCACGATGGCGCGCTTCTGGTCTCCGATGACGTTGGCAATACTCTTTGGCGCGTGACCCACAGCAAATAGCGACCCAGTAGCGTTCGCGAGCCGGGCGATTAACGGACTTTAATCAATCGCCAACCTCGAGTGCATCAGTAAACCCGCATGGTGCATCCCTGGAGGCAACCGCCGCTTCACGGGACACTGCGGTCATTCGTAAATTCGCGCCTTGCGTGCCCATCGATCCGGCGCTGCGCCGACGGATGCCGGCGGGTCTGGTCCTGACTGCCGCGCTGGCGCTCAGCGCCTGCAATCTTGGGCCCCGCTATCGGCATCCGGACATTGCTCCTCCGGCGGCGTGGCGCAGCGATGCGTCGAGCGCGGCAACGGCGTGGCCGTCAAGCGACTGGTGGCGCGGCTTCAACTCGAGCGAGCTCACTGAGTTCATTCAAGAGGCGCAGCACACCAATGACGACATCGCAGCGGCGATCGCACGGGTGCGTGAGGCCGACGCGCAGGCGCGCATCGCGGGTGCGCCGCTGCTGCCGACACTGTCCGCTTCCGGCACCGCGACGCGCGAGCGGCAGTTAAACGTCGTCACGAGTGGCACGACGACCGCAAACGAGTTCAGCGCACTCTTGGGCGCGAGTTACGAATTGGATTTCTGGGGCAAAAATCGCGCGACTCTGGATGCGGCCCGG
>DATCBZ010000239.1:0-5424 GCA_036511555.1 Steroidobacteraceae bacterium | reverse complement strand
GGGTCTGGAACGATCCAGCCATCGAGCCGCGCGAGCGTAAGCGCATCGTGCGGCTGCTCATCGAAGATGTCACCTTGATCAAGGCCGATGTCATCACTGCCCACGTGCGGCTTCGTGGGGGCGCCACGCGCACTCTCACAGTACCCATTGGCTTGCCCGCTTGGATGCTGCGCAAAACTCCGGCGGCCATCGTCTCGATGATCGACGAGCTTCTCGACTCACACTCAGAAGTTGAGATCACAGCGATCTTGAACGAGCGCGGGCACCGCACCTACCGCCAAATCCCCTACACCCTCGATCGAGTCGTCTGGCTGCGCGACACCTATAAACTCAAGAGTCGCCGCCGTCGCTTGCAGGAACAGGGCTTCGGGACCACCGAGCAACTTCGGCGCCGCCTCGGGGTCTCGCAAAGCACGATCAAGCGCTGGCGCAAAGAATGCCTACTGCCTCGCAAATACCATGGTAACCAAAGCCGCTGCCTCTATGGAACGCCCGAGGATATCGACCTGCTAAAAGCCAATCTTCGCCGTTCAATGAACGCTGGACATGCCAGCCCAACTCAAACCCGCCAATGAGGTGCAATATGAAATCATCGCCTTATCGAGCGGCACATCGGCATGGGTGAGAAAGACGGTGAGCTTGGCCCACTGGCCGAGCGTGTAGTGCACGGCTTTGCCGAGCAGGCTCTGTGGTAAGACCTTGGGGGCGAGCGCTTCGAGCCAGACATGGAACTGCGCCATGAGCGGCGCAGAGTGTTCGGCCCGCACGCGCAGTCGCTCTGCCGGTTCGCACGGCCCCTCGCGATCCGTGAGTGATCGTTCGATGCGGTAGAGTTCGCGGATGAACTCGAGAGCGACGCGCGCTTGGCCATCGGCACTCTGCGCACTGGCCTTGCGCGCTTCTTCAAACTTGCGCCTCGCATGGGCGAGACATCCGGCGTGCACGAGGTTGAGGGTGGCGGCGACTCTGCCATAGGCTTCATAGCCATCGGTGAGCAAAACGCCCTGGTAGCCTTGCAGCAATCTCAGTGGCACCGCCCCGGCGCGGGAAGGATCGTAGTCAAAGAGAATGATCCGCCGCGCGGGTGCACCTGCGGCTCGCACCCACATCCAGTGATCGGCGGTGGGGGCTTTGTCACTTCTGAGCACTTGGAGTCGGGTCTCATCGCAGTGGATCAGCGCGGCTTCCAGCAGATGTTCGCTCAACAGGTTGATGATCGGCACCACATGCGTGGCACCCAATTTGATCATCCAGCCGGCCATGGTGGCGCGCCCGAGTGGCACGCCGAGCCGATGAAACTGCGCTTCCTGGCGATAGAGGGGTAAGCCATCGACGAACTTGGCGGTCGTGATCTGCGCCAGTAATGAAGGCGTGGCCCTGCTCTTCGCGAGCAGCTGCAGGGGCACCGGGGCGATGTGCACCCCTTGCCTGCAGCAGGGACACGCGTACTTGGTCCGGATGGTACGAATCACGCACACTTCGGCCGGTTTGAAGTGCAGCTGCTCGGCGATCTCCTCGCCGATGCGCACCAGCGCCGTGCCGTCCGCGGCACAAATCTTCTCGGCCTCGGGCAGATCGTGCACGATCTCGATGCGTGGCAGATCGGCGCTGAGTTTTTTGCGGCCGCACTTCGCTCGCTGATGTGCCGGGATCGTGACGCTCTGGCTCGCCGTCTCGGCCGCCTTTGCCAGCGCTTCGGCCTCGTTGAACAGCCAGCCCTGATCGGGGCTGATGTCCTGGGCCGGTGTCTTCTCCGAGGAGCGGCCAAAGAGCTGGCTCTTGAGCCAGCGGTTCTCCTCTTCGAGCAGTCCGATGCGCTCTTCGCGCGCCGCCAGGCGTGCGATCAACGCGCTCGCATCGATCACTTCCGGGGCTACGGGTTCGGTTGAAATCACTCGATAATTATAGCGTATTACACTCGCGCCGACTCAACTCAATACGGAATAATGCAGCGTCGCGTGCGCCTTCATGCGCCACACATCGTAGCCATCGAGCAGCCAGTTCAGTTGCTCCACGCTGAGCGTCACGACACTATCCTCAAGATGTCGCGGCCAGTGAAAGCGATGGCGCTCCAGGCGCTTGTACCAGACGATGAAGCCGTTGCGCTCCCATAGCAGCAGCTTCAGTTTATTGCGCCGCACGTTGATAAATCCGAATAGCGTGGCCGACATCGGATCGAGCTGCATCACGTCCCTGGCCACCAGCGAGAGGCCATCGATCTGCTTGCGCAAATCGATCGGTGCCCGATGCAGGTATACGCGCTCGATGCCCTGACTGTCAGGGCGCAGCATCCGCGCGCGATCCCAGCATCGATGCAACCCAAGCCGCTGGCGGCCACTCGCCGCACTCAATCACCCCCAGGCCGCCAATCAGCACGCGACACACGATCGCGCTGTGCGTCGGCGTCGGCGCTGGCGATGCCATGCGCACTTCAACAAATGGCGAAATCACGCGCTTCGCCACCGCCGAGATCGCAGCGCCCGCCGCACCCTTGCGTCGCGCGCCGGCCAATGCGTCATAGATCGGTCGCAGCTCAATACCCTGCGCACGCAAATACTGACTCAATTTGACGCCCGCGCTGCGCGCACGTTCCGCGTGCTCCAGCGCCTGCTGTTGCAAATCACTCAGTCTTATCGTCATCACACGGCCTCCATCGTTACGATGGCCGCAGCGTGCGCCGAACTTCACCGCGCCGAAAGACTGTAGTTGGTTGATCGCTTACCCGGCAGCGACTCAAAAAGCGAACGGTTGCGGCGCAGTCAACTACCTGGCAAAAGACCAGGTTGTTGAAAGTCCCGCAATTACCTGGCTTCGACGCTTCGCAGTTGACGAGGAGTCAACTAAGCAGCTGTATCTATAATGAAATTTTGGCGCGCCCGGAGAGATTCGAACTCCCGACCCCCTGGTTCGTAGCCTGTATTTAAATAGCGGCTAAGCGCCTAATATACAAAGAGAATCTGCGGCCGGCAAACTGCAGAAGCTCGGTGTGATCCAATATCACCGCGGGCATATCACCGTGCTGGACCGCCCCAGGCTCGCAGAGCTCTGTTGCGAGTGTTATGCCGTAGTAAAAAAGGAAACAGATCGGCTGCTACCCTGGCCACCTGGGCAATTACGATCGCAAAACGGCCCGACTTCAGACGCTGGCGTTTGATTGGGCCCGCGCAAGCTGCACGCGTAAGTAGGCCGCCCCGACGTTCGCGGCTGAATTTCTGGTAGCCTCGCAGATTGTCCCGAAGATCCTGTATCTGGCGGCAATGTCCATTCCTGCTACTTCCATCGCCTGAAAACGAATGCGCTGTTCTCAAGATGAAATCGATGCATCGCGGCATAAGAGCGCCCTTCGGATCCTTTGGATTCGCCTGAAAGAGCACCCCTTGGCGCGGCTGGGGCCAGGACTTATTACCGGTGTTGCCGACGACGATCCAAGCGGCATAGCCACCTACTCCCAGGCGGGCGCGCAATTCGGCCTCAACATGCTGTGGACGATGCCGCTCGCCTTTCCATTGATGTCGGTGATCCAATCCATGTGCGGGTTCATCGGGCGGGTTACCGGAAAAGGACTTGCCGCGAACATCAAGGCCACGTTCCCTCGCATCGTGCTCCAGTGCGTCGTGCTGCTGCTGCTCGTCGCCAATATTCTCAACATCGCCGCCGACGTTGCCGCGATGGGGGAAGTTGCGGAGCTGGTCACGGGCTTCAATCGCCATGTCATGACTGGGTTTTTCGTATTCGGAACGCTTCTGCTGCAAGTGTTCGTCCCCTATCACCGTTACGTCCTCTTCTTAAAGTGGTTGACCCTCTGCCTGCTGGCGTACGCGGCGGTCTTATTCACGGTTCACGTTCCCTGGGGTCAGGTGGCGCTGCGCACGGTCTGGCTCAGGTTCACGCCAAATTCCGCCGCTGCTGCTGTCGTGGTCGGAGTCTTCGGCACGACTATCAGTCCTTACTTGTTCTTCTGGCAGGATCCGAAGAGGTCGAGGACATGCGCGCAGAACAAGGAGCGTTGCCGCTCGTGCGCGATGCGGGCGCGGCCGCTGCGGAACTGCGCCGCATCCGATGGGACACCTGGAGCGGCATGCTCTACTCCGACATCACGGCCTACTTCATCATCCTGGCGACCGCCGTCACTCTCAACGCCGCAGGAATTACCAACATCAATACTGCGGCGCAGGCAGCGAGCGCACTTCGCCCGCTCGCGGGCAACTTTGCGTACATACTGTTTGCCCTTGGTATTCTGGGCGTCGGCCTGATCGGCGTGCCGGTATTGGCGGGCTCCGGCGCCTATGCACTTTCCGAGGCGATGAGTTGGAAGTGGGGTCTAGAACGAAAGGCGACTGACGCTCGCGGATTCTACGGCGTCATCGCCATCAGTGTGCTGGCTGGACTCGTCATCCAATATTCACCGATCAGTCCAATGAAGGCCTTATTCTGGAGCGCGGTCATCAATGGGGTCGTCGCGGTGCCCCTGATGGTCGTTATCATCCTGCTGGTTTCGAAAAAGTCTGTGATGGGCGCTTTCACGGCGAGTCGGCCGCTCATCATCCTCGGCTGGATAGCGACGGCGGTCATGGGCGCGGCGGCGGTGCGGATGTTTATCCCCAGTTAGGCCGCATACGCTTACCTGAGCGCTCAGGGCACTCGGCCCGATGCGGCAGTGCACCGCACCGTTCGCTGCCGTACAGACTGAGCAACATTGGACGCGCACGCTAATCAAATGCTGGCTCGCGCAATACATATCCTGTATCGCGCTGGAACTATTAGTCACCATACCAAACAAACGTTGCGGTGTACCGTGCCCAACGGGTGGCGTTGTTTATTTGCGAGTCGATTCCGTTATTCGCCTACGCCCGTGACGCCGCACGCCATCTCAGCTCGGGCGGAATGTAGAGTGCCGATCAAGGCACCTGGGAGAGGACTATTCACCGTTAATGCGCCGATTCCGAGATGACGCAAGTAGGTTCGATTATGCCTAAGCCGATTTCCCCACCATCAACCAACGCTTCGCCCGCCGAATCGGCAACTGCGGCGAAAGATGTTCAGGCCAGCGGCTTGTCGAATGAGGAAGCGCGCCGTCGGCTGAAAAAAGTGGGTCCCAACGCGATGCCGGATACGGCGCTCCATCCGCTGCGCAGGGCGCTGGAGAAATTCTGGGCGCCCGTTCCGTGGATGCTCGAGGCGGCGATCGTGCTCGAACTGGTGCTCGGCAAGTACGTCGAGGCCGCCATCATTGCTGCGCTCTTAGTGTTCAATGCGGCACTTGGCCTATTTCAGGAGAGCCGGGCCCAGGCAACCCTTGCTGAACTGAAGTCGCGGCTCGCGTGGAACGCGGCCGTTAAGCGCGATGACGCCTGGACGACCGTACCCGCTGCCGAATTGGTGGGGGGGGATGTAGTGAAGCTTTCGCTCGGGGCCGTGGTTGCC